>JBEKEP010000006.1:0-50064 GCA_050013775.1 Occallatibacter sp.
GCCAGCACCGGCGCGCCGCCCTCTAGCGAGGCCGCCAGCAGCATACCGTTCGACTCCAGGCCGCGCATCTTCCGCGGCGCCAGGTTGGCCACAATCACGATCTTGCGGCCGACGAGCTTTTCGGGCTCGTAATACTGCGCGATGCCAGCCAGAATCTGCCGTTTCTCGTAGCCGAGGTCGACTTCGAGCCGTAGTAGCTTGTCGGCCTTGGGCACGCGCTCGGCCACCAGGATCTGCGCCACCCGCAAATCCACTTTGACAAAGTCATCGATGGTAATATGCTGCGGCTCCTGCGCCACCTGCGGTGGGGCAGCCTCTTGGACGGGAGCTGTAGAATTAGCTGCCGGCACGCTCGCGGCCGCGGCTGGCGCCGGAGGTTCAGTCGCCGCCTTTGCGGCAGCTGGAACGGCGGGTTTCGTCTCGGCAGCGGGCGCCTGGGGCGCGGCAGCTTTTGTTTGTGTGGCAACCGGAGCGGGCGCAGGCGGCGCAGTCTTCGCCGCGTTTACTTGGTCGTTGCTCGCGGCCTCTATGACCGTGCGGCTGTTCTCGTCTTCAAGGTTTTGCATACGTTCAATCGCTTCCTTTTCCGCGCGGGGAAACAGCGGCGAAGGCTCGCCAAACGTCGTGCCTGCCTTCAATCCGCCCCACGCGAGATTCTTCAAAAATCCCTTCTTCGCCGCATCGGCCAACTCGCCGTGCCCCAGTTGCCGCCAAACTTTCGCCGCAGCGTCGGGCACAATGGGATACGCGAGCGCCGTGATCACGCGGACAGCCTCGGCCGCCGTGGTGAGCACGCGCGCTTGCAGCGCTGCATGATCGGCATCGTTGCGCTCCGGCGGCTTCTTCCACGGCGCATTTGCCGTCAGATAGCCGTCGGTCTCCGCAACCAGTGCCCACAATGCTTTCAGAGCCTCAGAGAAGTTCAGCTCATCGAAGGCCAACCCGAATGCTGCCATCGCATTCTCGGCGTTTTCGCGCAGGCTGCTCTCCCCGAGAGTCTCCGCGCCCGTTTCCGGCGTCACACCGCCAAAATACTTGTGCATCATGTTCACGACGCGGCTCACCAGGTTGCCGTAGCCGTTGGCGAGATCTCCGTTGTAGCGCTGTACCAGAGCATCGAACGAAAAATTCCCATCCTGCCCGAAGGGAATTTCGCGGAGTAAGAAGTACCTCATCGCGTCAGAACCCAGAACGGTGTGAACCGTTTCAGCGCGCACAATGTTTCCACGTGACTTCGACATCTTGCCCTGGTCAAAGAGCAGCCAGCCGTTCGCACGCACAGAGCGCGGCAGGGGGATGCCAGCCGCCATCAAAAACGCCGGCCAGTACACGCAATGGAAGCGACTGATCTCTTTGCCGATCAGGTGAATGTCCGCGGGCCAGAATTTCTTGAATTTCTCGTCGTCGTCCGAACCATATCCAAGGGCAGTAATGTAATTCGCCAGCGCGTCCAGCCACACGTACACCACGTGCTTTTCGTCGCCGGGCACGGGAATGCCCCAGGAAAAACTGGTGCGGCTCACAGAAAGATCCTTGAGCCCACTGCGCACAAAGCTCATCACCTCGCGCCGCGTCGACTCAGGCCCCATGAATTCCGGATTCGCCTCGTAAAACTCAAGTAGCTTTCGCTCGAAGGCAGAGAGCTTGAAGAAGTAGTTTTCCTCGCTCACGGTTTCGGTCGCCCGGCCGCAATCGGGGCAAAGCGTGCCCGGCGGCCCGTCCACATAGGCCTCGTCGGAGACGCAATACTGCCCCGTATACGAGCCCTTGTAGATGTAGCCGCGGTCGCGCAGCGTGGCAAACAGCTTCTGCACGCCGCGCTTGTGCCGATCTTCCGTGGTCCGAATGAAATCGTCGTAGGTGATCCCCAGCAGGTCCCACAAGCCGCGAAATTCGCCGGCGATTTTGGTCGCAAACTCCTGCGGCGAGCATCCCGCCAGCTTGGCTGAGCGCTCGATTTTCTGCCCGTGCTCGTCCGTCCCCGTCAAAAACCACGTCTCGACACCCATCGCCCGCTTGCGCCGCGCAATGGCGTCGCACACGATGGTCGAGTAGGCGTGCCCCAGGTGCGGTCGCGCATTCACGTAGTAAATCGGCGTGGTCAGGTAAAAACGAGCAGGTTGGGATTCCGGATTGGCCATGTGAAGAGTGCCCGGCGAAGGAGAAGCGCTCAAACCCGAGCCGTGATCCCCTTGCTATTCTTCATTCTAAGGCATCAAAACTGCTTCTATTTTGGAGCAGATCGCATGGCTATCAAGGCCGCGAGATGGTAACAGCACGCCTAACCTCCTAATATGGGTGTCAGAACCGGCCTGTGCGACGTGTCACAGACCGATTTCAATGAGCTATAAGAAGCTTGGCCGCATGAAAACTCAATTCGATCCCTCTGAGTTGCTTTCCGCTACCACCTTTGCAGTAGCGCTCGGGATCTCCTCATTTTTTGGGCATCAAAAGTGGCGCAGTCTCGGCCGTGAGGCGTACCTGGCGCACTACGCGCAGAATTTTGATAAGCACTATTCTCATCAGCCATCGGCGGTTGGGTCAGTGATCGCCGCCGTCATCTTGGTATTGATCGTGCTCGCGATGTTTAAGGGCCTCGCATTCGTTTATTCCAAAATACTTTCCGCGTTCAATAGCAATAGCGCATCAAGCACAACCTAATTCAGCTCTCCGGGTCCCTCACTGCAAGCGTAAAGCCGGTGTCCGATTTTGGTGTGTCGTATACACCGTAGTCGCAACTGAACACCGTCCATGCTTCGCTGATGTCAGCCGCGTCTGTTGTTGAGGTCCAATAGAACTGGTAGCCGATGAAGCTGAGGAAAATTGGCCCCTGGTAAACAGACCCATTTGGATTCAGGTATGTGAAGTCCAGGTAGTCGGCTTCGTTGTTCTGGTTTCGGTCCGCCAGGGACTGCATCTCGTTCCGGTTCGGCATACGCCAACTTCCGGCGGCCGAGCCATCGGTCAATCCGCATTGGCCGCTGGAAAGATTGCCCACCGATGCTACGGCGGTTTTCCAGTCCCCTTGGATGCAGTTGGCCTGCTTCAGCCACACCAGGCCGGTCATCGTGTCGACGACCGTCCCATTTCCCTTGTCGATAAAGCGCGGAGAAATCAGCCCCACGCCCATTTGCAGGGTTCCGTCGTCGCCGGCCTGCAGGGGAGGTTGGAACAGACCGGTTGCCTGCAGCCGCCCGGCTCCGCCGCCTGCGCCGCGAACGGCCCAGATGCCGTTTTTCGAAACCGACTTCACATTCTGCACGCCGTCGTTGATGTAGCGCCCGTCGCTCATGCTGATGGCCCACGCCGTCGGCGAGCCCAGATCGCCTCCAAAGTAGCCGGTCGAGGTCCAGTAAACAATGCCGGCAACATTTGCGAAGTGGCTTCCCGGCGTCACGGCAGGATTGCTCGAGGTAATGTCGACCACGCTTTCCAACTCGTTCACGTTGGGCAGCCGCCACTGGCCCGCCGCCGAGCCGTCACTCAAACCGCACGCGCCGCTCGCCAACTGATTCGCGTCGGCCAATGCCGCTGGCCACGTGTTCGGAGCAAAACAACTCGCGTTCTTCAACCAGACCAACCCCGTCAGATTGTCGGTCACTGTGCCGTTCTGGTTGTCGATAAACCGAGTCTGGGGCCAGACCAGGCCCTTATGCAACGCGCCGTCGTCGCCGCTCGAATAGCTTGTTTGCTGCCCCGTCGCTGCAAGTTGCACCGGCGGATTCGTGCCGTCATAGGCGGCGAAGTTGGCGCCGGAAAGAGAAGCATTCGGAAGTGAGATGAAATCAATGAGCGTGAAATACATGGGGATGCCGGTCGTTTGCGACCCAAGAAACTGTCCGGTGTGATCGAAACGCTCCACCTTGGCATTGGCTCCGCTCACCGATGGATAAAAGCCGTAGCCCGCCTCATTCACCCAGATTTGGTAATCCGCCTGCGCATCGCCGGAGGTCGTCAGCCTTGAAAAACTGTAATCCCCGTTGGCATCCGTCGTTGCCGTCGAGACAACGGTATTGTTGTTGGTGAGCCAAAGGGTCACGGTCGCGCCGGCCAACGGCGCTCCCTTGAATGTGACCGTGCCGATGACGGTGTTGGTTTGCGGCGGCGAGCCGGGATCGGTCAGGCCCGGGCTTCCGGCATTTCCATCATTGCAACCGCTCAAAAACGCTCCGAGAACAACCGCGATCGACAAGAGAATCCCGCGCATGAATGTCTCCTTCGGGGACATGCCATAGCGCAACACTTCTCCCTGGCAGCAATCTCAGCAATGCGTCGGGTCGTTGTCGCGAATGGCTCTGTAAAGGACTCATCGGCTCTGCCGGGGGGGCGCGTGAGAGCTTCGCGACAACAAGACTCTCTTAGGTAATGCACGAACCGGCGCGCGGTGAGCCTGCAGGCGCGCTCTGCTAAAATTGCTTGGATAATCAAGGATTTTTGAGGCTCTCGCGTGGTTTTGGAACTGGAAAAACGGCTCGTCGATCGACTCCGCGCCGTCCTGAATGAAAAATTCGCGCTCGACGTCGCGAACATCCCACTGGAGACGCCGCCCGACTTGCATCTCGGCGAAATTGCCACGCCCATCGCCCTGCAACTTGCGCGCACTTTGCGCAAGGCACCCAAGATCATCGCGCAGGAGGTTGTCGCTTCTCTCGGTCCCGTCGAAGGCTTTGCCCGTTTCGAAGTGGCGGGTGCCGGATACGTCAATGCGTTCCTCGACCGCGCGGAGGCTGCTCGAATCGTGGCAGCCCCCGAGACACAGACTTCGTCCAAAGGCTTGCTCCACGCGGTGGACCGCGTGATCGTAGAGCACACCAGCATCAATCCCAACAAGGCCGCGCACATCGGCCATCTGCGCAACGCGATTCTCGGCGACACCTTTGTGCGTCTGTTGCGCGCCGCCGGCAACAAGGTCGACGTGCAGAACTACATCGACAACACGGGTGTGCAGGTAGCCGACGTCGTGGTGGGCTTTCTGCATCTAGAGAAAAAATCGGCCGCGGAAGTCCGCCAGATCGTCGCCGATTGCGAACAGCGCGCTGCCGGTCCCGAAGGCCACGATGCTGCCATCGATTACTACTGCTGGGACCTCTACGCACGCACGTCTCAGTGGTACAGCGAAGGAACCGCCGCCGAGCAGGCCGCGAAGAAACAAGTCCGCCTCGACACGCTGCACGAAATCGAATCGGGCGGCAACGAAACCGCCGAAATCGCCGACCTCGTCTCGACCGCAGTCCTGCGCCGGCATCTTGAAACCATGCTGCGCCTCGATATCGAATACGACTTTCTGCCGCGCGAGAGCGAGATTTTGCACCTCAAGTTCTGGGAAGCCGCCTTCGAAAAGCTCAAGCAATCCGGCGTCCTCTATTTCGAAAACGAAGGCAAGAACAAAGGCTGCTGGGTGATGAGTCGAGCTGGTTCTTCCACAGACCCAGTCCAAAACGACGACGGCCCGAAGGGCACCGATGAAGATGCGAAAGTGATCGTCCGCTCCAACGGCACCGTCACCTACGTCGGCAAAGACATCGCCTACCACCTTTGGAAGTTCGGCCTGCTCGGCCGCGACTTCGGTTACAAGCCGTTCTTCAAGTATCCAGATCATGAATGTTGGATTTCGTCCGTCCAAGGCCAGGAAAATCATCCGAAGTTCGGCAACGCCACCGCCATCTACAACGTGATCGACGCGCGCCAATCGGATCCGCAGTCGAATGTCATTCAGGCACTGCGTGGCATGGGCTACACCGAGCAGGCCGATCACTACACGCACTTCAGTTACGAGATGGTCGCACTCACGCCGCGTTGCGCGGAGGAGCTTGGCTACAGCATCTCCGATGAGGACAAGAAAAAATCCTACATCGAAGTCAGCGGCCGCAAGGGCTTCGGCGTCAAGGCCGACGACCTGATCGACAAGCTCATCGCTTCCGTCCAGCCGCTCGTCGATGAAAAACAGGCATCGAGCCCCGAACCGATCCGTCACGAAATCGCCCGTCAAATTGCCATCGGCGCGCTGCGCTACTTCATGCTCAAGGTCACACGCAATTCGGTCATCGCCTTCGACTTCAAAGACGCGCTCAGCTTCGATGGCGAAACCGGACCCTACATTCAGTACGCCGTCGTGCGCATTCGCAATATTTTCCGCAAAGGTGGCATCACGCCAGAGGTGGCACTCGCAGAAGTTGCGAACATTGCGCCCAGCAGCCTTTCGGATTACTTCACTGGCGAAGAAAACGAAGACATTTGGTCGCTATGGCTGCGGGCCGGACGCCGGTCTCAGGTTTTGGAGCAGTGCATAGCGACTTCCGAACCCGCCTATCTCGCCAAGCACGCCTTCCAACTCGCGCAGGAGTTTGCCAACTTCTACCATCGCCACCACATCCTCACGGAAGGAGATCCCGCGCGTAAAACCTTCCTCCTCGCCACGGCTGCCATCACGTTGCGCGAGCTCGTCGCGTCGCTGGCCTTGCTCGGTATCGAAAGCCCCGAAGCGATGTAAGCGAAGCCGTAAGCCGTCAGCTACTTTTTCCATTTGCCAACCCTGCGCCCCTACCTTGAAAATGCCGTGGGGGTGGTCTGACCAGTTTGCGCTGTCACGAACGCGCTTGAGGTCCATCATCCGTGGGAGGGCTCGCCATGCGCCGTTCGCGTCTTGTTTCGCTGTTTTGCGTCTTCGTCTCAATCCTCTTCGCAATCGCTGCTCATTCGCAAGCCGCTCTCGAATACGCGCCGCCCATCACCACCTCACTTCTGCCGCCCAATCCGCATGCCTCCGAGCCCGGCCTGCTCTTTTATCTCTCCGGCGACCACGGCCTCAACGCCGACTACGCGGCAGGCGGCGATCCTGTGCCCAATTACGTGCACGACGTGAAGATTCTTCCCGGAGGCGCGAACGGCTCGTACATTCAGTGCGGCAACAATCAACTGCTCTCTTACTGGGCGCCGGGCAACATCTATGCGCAGCGCGGCACGCTCTCGTTCTATTGGCGCTCGCGCGACCCAGTGGACGAGACGGCGTTTCCCATCTTCCGTGTGGGCTATGCCGACCATTCCAGTTGGGATCAGGTATGGCTGCGCATCGATTACAACGGCCATGGTTTCGATGCCTTTGTCACCGATGTGAACCTGGGCCGCACGCGCATCTCCTACGACATGCCGAACTTTCCCAAGCCGGATCAATGGGCACTTCTGACGCTGACATGGGATGAGACCACAGGCATCCGCTTTTATGTCGACGGCAAGATGGTGGCCGAAAAGGCCGCCACGGGCATGTTCGATGCCGCGCTCGATCAGTTCGGGCCGCACTCCCGCATCATTGGACCCACGGGCGTCGAAAGCACCTATAGCTATGACCGCGGCGGCGACTTGGACGAGGTCCGTATCTACGATCGCGCCCTTTCAGACGAGAATGTAGCTGCGTTATCCAAAGGCGAAACTCCCAAGAATATTCCGCCCGTCACGCGCAGCCTTGCAAACGCCGCCACGCAGCAGGAGTGGTGGTTCCATTACGGCTGGAACCGGCCCGGCGACATTCCTGCTCCGCTTCCTGCTGCCAGCACCGCGATTCGCAAAGTGCAGATCAACGACGCATACGATATCGGGCGCTGGTGGTGGCGCGCCACGGACGGCATCCGCGAAACCACATGGCCGGGCGTCTACAACCGCTCGCGCCTCGTTGGCCGCTTCGATTACTTCCAACTGCCCGATTGGGATTGCTACGCGATCTCAGGCAAGACCGTCACCTTCATCATGCCCAGCGAGCCCTGGAACCATCTGGAATTCTCTGGCGGCGCATTCGGTAACATGACGTTGATTACGCCCGATGTCTCCGTGGATGCGGTTCGCCGCAGTGGACTTGATGGCACGGTGCTGCCGGGCAAGACCCTCTTTGAGCGGCCGAGCCGGCAGGAGACGACCTTTCACGATTTCTCTACGCCGATGACTGGCGGCAAGCTGCGCTTCACCAATGTGGAACAGGAGACGCCCATCGGCGAATTTTCCGCCTACTATGTCCATCCCGGCGATCCGCCTCAAGGGATTGTCCAGCTCAAGTACAGGCTTTCGACTGCCACATCTCCCGATGACAATCCCAGCCTGACGCCGCTGGTCGACTTTATTCGCAATCGCTATCCCGCGGACGAGCGCTCGCTGATCGTGGGCATGCCGGGCGGTGGCGGTCGCGGCCGGTTTGCGGGTTTAAGGTCGAGTGCACCCGAACGCAAAGAGGACGCGGCGGCTGGCTTGCCCATCGTGCACATCCTCATTCCCGCCGATTTGCGTGGCATGCCGGCAGCCACGACACATATTTCCACCTACACATGGGACGACATGTATGCGGGCCTCGACGGCATTGCCATCGACCTGCCTGCATTGAACGTGAAGCCCACGCACGGTGATTATGTGCCGATGAACATCGAGGTGCGCGACCCGCTGTGGCCGATGCGCGACATGCTCAACTTCACATTTTCAGTCAAACCGGGCGAGGCGCACACCTTGTGGCTCGACACGCGCGATCGCATTCTGCCCAACGACAAAAGCCTGCTGATCACCATCGCGTCTGCCAGTGCGGAGTTCAATGCAAGTTCTCTTGAGGGATCTGGGGTGCGGCTGATTTTCAAGCCGTACAAGGATGCGCTGCCGGAGCACATTGCCGACCGCCTGACCCAGGTGCGCGACAATTTTTCAAACATGACGGAAGAGCACGTCGACAGCAAGCGATTGAACGCCTACAACCGCTTCTACGCCGACATCACTGATCTGCTGCGCGTCGATCCCCAGAACGATCTCGGCCGCAAATACTGGCATGAATGGAACCCGGAGACGGCGGTTCCGGATTACACGCAACCGACGGCGCCGGCAGGTGTGCCGGAGTGGGCCTTTCTCCAGGCAAAGGACGTTTACTACTTCCAGCGCATCGCCGACTTCTACATCGACAAGCGCCAGGCTTGGGATGGGGAATTCGGAGGCGGCCTCGGCGACGACAGCGACTTCACCAACCTGTTTCCCTCCCTCGCTCTCATGGGCACGGAGCCGGAGAAACTGAAGGCGTCACTCTCCCGAGAACTTGAGGCCATGTACGAAAACAAAATGTGGACCAACGGACTGGCCACGGGACAGTTTGACGAACTGCACAGCTACGAGGATGGACTGAATGTTCTCGGCCAGTCGCTCTTGATGGATTTCGGCAATCCTAAAGACTTGGAACGCGCGATGCTGACAGCCCGACGACTGGAGTGGCTCACCGGCATCAACGCCGCCGGGCATCGGCATGTCCGTTCTTCTTATTTCAGCGGCTCAAAGATGGCCACAGGCGGCGTATGGGGATGGACCAAGGCCCGATCCTACATGGACTTTCATCCGGCGCTCGATCTGGTCCTGTTCAATGGCGCGCCGGAGACGCGCAAAATTGTGCTGGAGACGGTCGATGGCATGTTGGCACACCGCAAGCAGGAGGCGGACGGCCGGTGGGTCACGCGGACTGACATCAACTTCAAGACCGATGAAGATCTGCCCGGCGGCGACGCCTCGCCCGACTTCATGTTCTGGGCCGCATATCGCTGGACCGGCGACAAGAAGTATTTACTGCCATTTATGGATGTGGGCCCGTCGTCGCTCGCGCAAATCAGCTCCGACGCTCTGGACATGCTGGATTTGCGCGAAGCCTGGGGCAAGCAGTTGGTGGCGGCGGCAGGAACGATCGATTCCACAACCGGAGTCGCGCCAACCGGGGCGCAATCCATCACCGGGTCTGCCGAAACCTTCGCCTGGCAGGTCAGTGGCGATACGAAATATCTCGACCGGCTCTACTCAGCGCAGTTGGAGGCGGAATCGAACCGGGAATGGATCAATACCGATGGCAGTCTCTGGATCGATCGCGTCACTGACTCCGCGGGTCCAATGTTCGTCAATACAGAACTGCAGCGTGCGCGCTTTGGCGGCATCGCGTTGATCCGCAATCACATCTATCCGGGCAATGCCGTCAGTTGGCGATTTGCCGTGCCGGCCACGCCCAGCAGTCTCGGCATTCTCGTTCCGGTGGCCAAGCCGGATCATCTGAAGATCGTCGTGTACAACCTGGATGCCGTTCCAGTGCAAACGCGGATGACCGGGTGGGAGATCGATCCGGGCAAGTGGGAGATCACGCAGGGCACGCGGGGCAATGCGGAAACCGATCCAGTGGAGAATGTCAGCACCAGGACGGCGAGCTTTGAACGAAGCACCAGCCTCGACTTCACATTTGCCCCGCACACGACGACCGTGTTGGAACTCAAGCTGTCGGAGAAGGGTGTGCCTTACTGGTCGAGGCCCGATTTGGGGATCGGCGCGGATGACGTAAAGGTGGAGGGCGCGAAGATAACCGTCACCGTGCACAGCCTCGGCTCCGTCGACGCGCCGGCATCGAAGGTAGTCGTGCGCGACAAGGCGGGCAAAACGTTGGCCACCGCGCGCGTGCCCGCGCTCAAGGCGCCGCTCGATCTCATGCCCAAGACGGCAGCGGTCACGCTCGCCGTTCCCTCGGGCGCGGATCTGAAAGGCGCTACCGTCACGGTCGAATGCGGAGGAGATTTGCCGGAGATCACGCTGATGAATGACAGTGTGACTTTGTAGAGGAGCTCGCGTAAACAGCTGGCAACTAGAGGCTAGGAGCTAGAAGCTGCCTTTACACTCTCTTCCGCCGCTGATGCGTCGACGGAATGTTCATGTCTTCGCGGTACTTGGCCACGGTGCGGCGCGTCAGTTGAATCCCTTGCGACTGCAGCATCGCCGCAAGCTGATCGTCGGTGAGCGGATGCCGCGGGTCTTCATCTTCGATGAACTTTTTCACCTTGCGCTTCAGCACCAGCAGCGGCGTGTCCGCGCCTTCAGGGCCGTTCGCACCCTCACTGAAGAAGAACCGCAATTCCAGCACGCCCTGCGGCGTGTGCGCGTATTTGTTGGCCACGGCGCGGCTCACCGTCGAGGGGTGCACGCCGATCTCCTCAGCCACTTCCTTGATCATCATGGGCCGCAGCCCTTCCACGCCCTTGTCGAAAAACTCCTGCTGCCGCCGCACAATTACTTCACAAGTGCGCAGAATGGTGCTTTTGCGCTGCGCGATATTACGCATCAGCTGCAGCGCGGAGCGGAAGCGCTCCTTCACGTACTCCTTCACTTCCTTATCGGTCTCCCGGGAGACCAGCATGCGCCGGTAGCGCTGGCTCAGGCGCAGGCTGGGCAGGTCCTCTTCGTTCATCGAGACCACCCACTCGGCGCCGCGCTTCACAAAGAACACGTCGGGCTCGATGAGCCGCGTCTGCTCGCGGTTATACAAGCGCCCCGGACGCGGATCGAGCGTGCGGATGAATTCCACCGCCGCGTGCGCCTCTTCCGGCGTCACCTGCGCCGCGCGCGCCAGGTCTTTCATGTCGCGTTTCTGCAACAGAGGCAAGTGGTGGTCCACAATCAGCGCCGCAACTTCCATGGCGTGCCGCCGCTCCTCGACCTGGGCTTCAGCCTCGTCGCGAAAGCTGCCATGCGCGTCCGTGTCCGTCTCTTCTAGCGGTCCGCCGTACAATTGGCCAAACTCTTGCTGCTGCGCCGCAATCTGCATGGCCAGGCATTGCCGCAAATCGCACGCGCCCACGCCCGCCGGGTCCAAATGCCGCACCAGGTCCGCCGCGCGATGAATCAGATCGAGAGTTGCCGCCGCGTCCGGAAAGTGGCCGTTTCCCTGCGCCGCTTCTTCGGGAACCCCGCGGAAGGCCACGGCCAACTCCTCTTCGCTCGCCGTCAGGTACCCGTCTTCATCCAGATTGCCGACCACAAAATCGGCGGCCGCTTCCAGTTGCGCGTCGAGGCTCAGAGCTCCCAGCTGCCACGCCAGGTGATCGGACAAAGTTGTGGGCTGGGAGAGAAAGTTTTCAAACGAGGGTTTTTCGCTGTCTTCAAACTCCGGCTGCGTACGATAACCGGGATCCAGATACTCCTGGAAGTAGGAACCAAAATCAATCTCGTTGAAGATGTCCTTAGGTGGCGCGGCCGTTTCCTCCACACCGCGTTCCAGCCGCTCCTCGCGGCCTGCCACTTCGTCCAGCATTGGAACCGATTCGTCAATCTCTTCCAGGACGGGGTTTTCCACCATCTCCGCATCGATCATCTCCTTCAGCTCGACCTTGTTCAGGGCGAGAACGCTCACCATCTGCATCAGACCCGGTGTCAGGATCTGGCGTTGCGCAACTTTTAGATTCAGTCTTGGCTCAAGCAAAGCCATCGATGCAGCCCATTCCTCGTTCGGCTCAATGCGAGTCTACCCACGAGTCGAACCATGTGAGAAAAAGCTTAAAGGAGATACGGCTCAATTCTGAGCCGCCGGTCCCAGATCGGGCAATGGCCCATCTGGGGAGTCTCTGTATGAAATTTTATAGCCCTGTTCCGCACTCGTGCGCCAGTGGCGGACTTGCCTCGGTAGTTACTTTTCGACCATGGGACTCCCGGGGGAGTGTGAGAAAGGCCTCAGCTCAGCGAGAATCCCTCACCAAGGTAGATTCGCCTCACTTCCACATCGTTGCCCAGCTCGCGCGGCGTTCCGGAGCGGAAAATCCGTCCTTCGGCAATAATGTAGGCCCGGTCGGTTACACTCAACGTTTCCCGCACGTTGTGGTCGGTAATGAGCACGCCGATGCCGCTGGCCTTCAGGTCGAAGATGATTCTCTGCAGCTCCAGCACCGCGATCGGGTCGATGCCGCTGAAGGGCTCGTCGAGCAGGATGAAGTTGGGCTGAATGCAAAGCGCCCGCGCAATCTCCACGCGCCGCCGCTCGCCGCCTGAAAGCGCGTAACCGCGCGTGGTGCGGATGTGCCCCAGATTGAGCTGGTTAATCAGCTTCTCAGTGCGCGCCCGCCGCTCCTGGTTTCGCAGCGGCTGCGCTTCCAGCACCGCCAGGATGTTCTCTTCTACGGTGAGCTTGCGGAAAACCGAAGGTTCCTGGGGAAGGTAGCTGATGCCATAGTTGCGGGCGCGCAGATACATGGGCAGGCGGGTGATTTCGTTCTCATCCACGAGCACGCGCCCGGTCTCCGGTGCAACCAGGCCGACGATAATGTAGAAGCTGGTCGTCTTGCCGGCGCCGTTCGGCCCCAGCAGTCCCACCACCTCACCGCGCGAGATGATCAGGTTGACGCCCCTGACAACCTGCCGTCCCTTGTAGCTCTTGCCGATTCCCTCGGCAATCAATGTTTCCATTCAGCTATTTGGCTCGCTTCCGCCGTTACCTTCCGTGCGCTTGCGGCGCGGTGGTCTCGGTTCGTGTTTCGTGTCCGCCACCTTCGATACTGACGCTATCATCGCGGCTATGGAAAATCAAAGTCTCTCCCGTCACGTTGCCGTGCCCAGGATCGGTCATCCGGGGCGGCGCGACAGTGGTACCGGTGAGCACGTAGTCTCCGGTTACGCCGGAGTACACCAGCTGCTCTCCGGTTCCGCGCCGTCCCTGGGATGTCAGCACCACATGCCCCGTCGCAGTCATGCGGTCTACCTGTGCCTGGCTGGCGCTACCGTCGCGATTTCCCGCTGGAATCAGCAGCAGATCGACGGTATCGGAGGTTGAAGTGGCCGTTCCCGTCTCCGCAACCACTGCGCCCGCCACGCCGCCATGCATCACGGCGCGATGCTCGGCATCGGAGTACTTGAGATCGCCGCCGCGCACGCGGATCACCGAGGGTGCTGCCGGCTTCGCGGCGTTTCGTGCTGCGGTTTTGCCCTCCGGGCTGCCCGCGCCAACACCGGTTCCAGGCGCGCCCGCGTTCAACAACACCGCTCGCACGGGATCTGACGCATCAGCGGTGTGCGCTGTGAGCGTTTGCAAATGCTGGTTAAGCACAATCTCCGGCGCGGCTACCGAATTTGCCTGCTGCCACAGCCGCGCGTGCCCGCGGAACGTGGCTTCGCCCGTCGACTCGTTCAGTTGCGCCTCCGCCGCAATCACGTGCGCCGGCCCATTTCCCCCCAAAGCCATGCTTCCCTGACCCACCCCGCCCTGATTTCCGCCGTTCGGCGCTCCGCCAGTCTGTGTCGCCTTCACGTTGCCATGCGCAAAAGCGTCGCCCGATTGCTGCGACACATCCACCTTGTCCGCCGTCAGCTCCAGACCGCCATTCACGATGCGAGGATTCATCGTCAGGTGCAGCCACTCGCCCGCACCCTCATACACCGCTTTGCCGGCCGTGGCGCGCATCGGCGCTTGCGGTTGTGCGCCGGGCTTTGCCGCCGGCTGCTCAAAGAGCACCACATGCCCGTCCAGTTCCGCCGCCTGCACTTCGTCCTGGTCCGTTGTGCGCGTTCCGCTGCGGTTTCCCGGCACGCCCGTTTTCTGTTCCCTGTTTTGCGTCACCTGCGGCGGCGCAAAACCCACTTCCAGGCGGTCGCCGTTCGCGGTTTGATGCGCACCCGTCGCGGTGGTCTGTTCCATTTGCGCGTGTCCCGTGCCCACCAGCGTGCGCAGCGTCGATCCCGCGCCAAACGTGCCGGTGACCTCATCGGCAGCCATCTTCGCGGGCAGTGCCGCGGCATCGTCGCGCCGGCTTTCGCTCGTAATCACCACCCCGCCGGTGCCGTGAATGGTCTCCGGTTCCACCTGGGTCTTGCCCGCGGTCTCGACCCCGCGGAAGTCCACATCCGCGACCGGCGAGCGCCAGGTCCGGCTCACGTGCAGCGTCTGCCCCGAAGCCTCCAGGCTGGATCCCTCGCTCTCCATGGTCACGCCACGCTCCAGGTGCGCGTGGCGCAGCTGCCCCTGGGCGGAGAAGTCGAGCTCCGCGGCCGGCGCGGTCCCGTGCGCGGTGCGGCCCTGCTGCGCCGAGTCGCTCTCTTGTTTCGAATCGAGCGTCACGCCGCCTTCCAGGTGTCCGTGGCGTGGCTGGTTATGCTCGTCAAAATCCATGGCCGCCGTTGGCGACGCCAGGCGTCCGCCGGTAGACGTGGTCATCGTAAAGCCGTTTGTCGCGTCCAGATGCGCCGCCGACCCATCGTTGCGGAAGAGGATGCTGGCTTGGGCAGCGTCCGCCCGGCCGTCCCGGTACTCCAAAGTTGCCACGCGCAGCAGGCACAGTTGCGCGCCGCGATCGAACTCCGCGTGCTGCGCGTGGATCCGCACCTCATCATGGTCTCGATACGTCGTCAGCTCCACAGCCTGCACCAGCGTCAGGTAGCCGCGCTGCGAATCATACGAGGCGCCCACCGCGCTTCCAAGCCCCTGCGTCATGGTGAAATTCACGGGTTGCGACGTAGTCACGATGCCCGTGTTGCGGTCGAAAGTGACTCCACTGGTTTTCACATGAACCTGGCCGGCGTCACCCACCGCATTCGCTGCTATCGGTAAGCGGTCGGCCTTCTTGCTGCCGCCGGCGGCCCCGGGCGGCTTCGTCAAAATCATTTCTACCGGCCCCTGCGCAGAGGCAATTCCGCTTTTCTGGTCGTATTCGAACTCGTCGCCCGCAATCTTGTCGGCCTGAACGCCGTCCTCGCCGTAGATCTCGATCTCGACGTCGTGCAGCTCCACGCGATCGTTCTTGAGTTCTATGGCCTTCGCGGCATGGATTTTGAACTTGGAATGCGCGCCGAGGTTGTGCGAGTAGGTGTAGCCGTTCGACTCTTCGGTGATGCCCACGCCCAGCCGCTGCGGCAGATCGCGCCAGCTCAGCAGGCTCTTCCACTTGGCGCGCACTAGGAACACTCCCAGCGCCACCAGCAGCAACGCTGCAGCCACCACCACCAGCGTCCGGATTCGCTCGATCGTGAAGCGCACGGCTTAGTTCCTCAATCCCAGCCGCTCGGCCAGCCGCTGCGCAAGGCTCTCGCCCAGCTCGCTCCACAGCAGGCGCGCCGTGGCGCCCGAGGCCTTCTCCACCCCGCCGGCCAGCTCCACCAGTTGCCGCACGTTCTCTTCCACGTGCCGCGCACCCACCTTGTCCAGATCGGCGTCCTCTTCGAGGAATGGCGTATCGGTTCCGAAATCGATGCGGATGTGCCCGTCCTGCTCGTAGGCCCCCTCATCGAAGAGCGGCCCGTAGCCGGTGACGCGCACCAGCCTTGGACCCCGTGCCCAACGGCCCAAAACATGCTCATTCTGAGCCGGGGCTGCTCCGGCAGCTGGAGCCGCGGAAGCTGCGTCTTCCCATTCCCACAGATTCCACCCCATCTGAAACTCGTAGGCATAGTCTTCGTGGAGCAGTTCCATGGCCTCGGCCACGGCCAGCCGCGGCTCAATGCCGGGACTCGACCCGAGAGCAGCGCCCATCCGCCCGTAGACGCGTTGAAACACCGGCGTCTCGCCCCAGTTCATCGGCCATACCGTTGCGGCGTAGACGTTCTCCTCGCCGCCATGTGCGGCAAAAGCGCCCAGCACCGTCGTCAGCTTGTCGGGGAGCGCCTCCAGGCGCAGATTCGGGTACCACAGGCTCAAATAAAGCGTGTCGGACATGCCTATCTAGTTTAGACGGGCCAAGGGGGCAAAGATCAGGGGGTCGGGCCGAGCGCCCCACTGTCGCTACGTCAAGGGGAGCCAAGGGGGACAAGGACTCTTACCGTCCTTTACCCCGTTACAATCTCGCTGAAATCGGCGATTCCGGAGAAGCTGCGCAGCACCCCGTCAATCAAGCCCAGATTTGCGCCGCGCACGGCAGGATCGGGGTCGAGCACCATCACCTTGTCGAAGAACTTGTCCACCGCGGGCCGTAACGTGGCGATCGCGGCCAGTGCCTCGCCGTACTTCCGCTGCTCGCGGAGCTTCGCAACTTGCTCCGCAAGCTCCTTCGTCCGCTGCCACAGGTCGATCGCCTCAAGCGCCGATTGACCAAGCTTCGGCTCCGCCTTTTGGTAGCCCTTCTCTTCCGCCTGGTGCAGGATGTTCTTGATGCGCTTGAACGCCGCGGAAACCGCAAGGAAATCCTCGGACCCGCGCGCCGCGGTCAGCGCCTCGGCCCGCGCAATGGCGTCCCTCACGTCGTCCGCGCCCGCGGCCAGCACCGCATTCACCACGTCGTACGCGAATCCGCGCACGTCCTTGAGATAGAAGTGCAGCCGCTCGCGCAGGAACGCTTCCACCTGCGCCTTATTTTCGCCCTCCGCGCCGGACGCATTGAGCACATCGCCCAGCGTCAACGGCAATTGCGCTTCTGCCAGAATCTTCACAATGGCATTGGCCGCACGGCGCAACGCAAACGGGTCCTTCGACCCCGTGGGCGCGCTGCCAATGCCGAACATCGCCACAATCGTCTGGATACGGTCGGCAAGCCCCAGTAGCTGGCCCTCCACCGATACCGGAATCTGGCCTTCCGTCGAGGCCGGCGTGTACTGCTCGTAAATGGCCAGCGCCACGCGCTCGTCCAGTCCCTGCGCCCGCGCGTACAGCCCGCCAATCACGCCCTGCAACTCGGTGAACTCTTTCACCAGCTCGGCTGTGAGGTCGGTCTTGGCCAGTTCCACGGCCTTGAACAGAGCCTCTTCGCTGAACGGAAAATCCACGCTCTTCAACCTGGACGCCAGCGCACTCGCCACCGCCAGGTTCTGCTCGGTCTTCCAGTAATAGCTGCCCAGTTCCTTCTGGAAGGTCACGTTCTTGAGGCTTTCCATGCGCTGGGCCAGCGGCGTCTTCTGATCCACATCCCAGAAGAAGCGCGCGTCCTTGAATCGCGCCCGCAGCACGCGCGCGTTGCCGTGCCGGATAATCTCCGCGCCCTCCGCGTCCGCTTGCGTGTTCAGCACCGCCAGAAAGTGCGACGCCAGCTTACCCTTCTCATCCTCGACCGCAAAGTACTTCTGGTGGTCGCGCATCACGGTGACCAGAACTTCCTCCGGAAGCTCCAGATATTCGGCTTCAAAGTTGCCCATGATCACGCCAGGCCACTCGGTAAGGTGGACGACGGTCTCGACCAGCGCCTCGTCCTCGCGCCAACGCGCACCGGGAACTGTCCGCGTGGTCGCGTCCAGCGCCTTGCGAATGATTTGCCTCCGCTCAGCTACGTCGCCAATAACGTACGTCGCACGAAGTGCCTCTTTGTATTCGTTGGGCGAAGCAATCGTGACAGGCGCCTCGCCATGGAGCACGCGGTGCCCGCGGCTCGCGTTGCCCGCGGCGATGCCGGCAATCTCCAGCGGCACGACGCTCGAATCCATCAGCGCCACCACCCAGCGCACCGGCCGCACAAACCGCTCCGGCTTTCCCGCGCGCCAGTACATATTCTTGGCCCAGTAGATCTTGAAGACTTCCTTCGGCAAATCGGCCGTCAAAATCTCGTTCGCGGTGCGGCCCGTGCGCTTCAGCGTCGCGCCCACGTACTCGCCCTTCGGCGTGGTTACTTTTTTGATCTCAGCAACAGCTACGCCGGCTTTTTTCGCGAAGGCGTGCGCGGCGGGCGTCGGCTCGCCGTCTTTGAAGGCCACCTTCCACGACGGGCCCGTCAATATCTCCTCGGTGTCGACCTGCTGTGCCCGCACGCCCTCGACCAGCACGGCCAGACGGCGCGGCGTCGAGTAGGTCGTAGTTTTTGCCTCAGGCGCAAGCAGCCGCTCGCGCTTGAGCAAATCGCTCACGCGGCGGCCCAGTTCGGTCTCGGCCCCGGCGATCATTCGCGCCGGAACTTCTTCGAGACCGATTTCAATCAGAAAATCTGCCATACCTGTAGTTCTCAGTTTCCAGTTCGAATTTCAAAGTGTGCGGCGGCGTTGGCCGGCTCGCTGACTTGCTAACTCACTTCCTGCTGTATCGCCCACGCCTTCGCCACGCCCACCACCAGGTTGCGAATTCTTCCAATCACGCCCACGCGTTCCGTCACACTGATGGCGCCGCGCGCATCCAGCAAATTGAACAGGTTCGAGCACTTCAGCGCCAGCTCGTACGTCGGCAGCAGCGGGAATCTTTTCTTCGCCTCTGGGCTGGCGTTCTCGTCGGCCAGCAATTTATTCGCATTCTCAAGTAGCGCATGCGCCTCGGCTTCGTAGCTGTTGAAGTGCTCCCAGAGCCGCGGCACGTCGGCCATCTCAAAGTTGTAAACGGAGAACTGCAACTCCTCGGCCAGACGCACGTCGCCGTAGGTCACCACCGCGCCTGTATCGGGATCGCGCGCCCACACAATGTCGTAAATCGAGTCCACGTCCTGCAAGAACGCGGCGATGCGCTCCATGCCATAGGTCAGCTCGGCGCAGATGGGATCAAGATCGAGCCCGCCGCACTGCTGAAAATACGTGAACTGCGTAATCTCCAGGCCATCCAGCATCACCTGCCAGCCCACGCCCCACGCCCCGCCCGCCGGCCACTCCCAGTTGTCCTCTTCGAACTTCAGGTCGTGGTGCTTCAGGTCGATGCCCATGGCCTCGAGCGACTCGAGGTACAGCTCCTGCACATTCACCGGGGGCGGCTTCAGGATCAATTGGAACTGGGTGTGCTTGAAGAGCCGGTTGGGATTCTCGCCGTAGCGCCCGTCGGCAGGCCGCCGCGAAGGCTGCGCGTAGCCCACCCGGTAGGGCTTGGGTCCTTGCACGCGCAAAAACGTCTCCGGACACATGGTGCCCGCGCCCACTTCCACGTCGTAGGGCTGCTGGATCACGCATCCTCGCTCCGCCCAGAAACGCTGCAGGCGGAACAGCAAATCCTGAAAGGTGAGCGAGGTGGGCTTCACACGCGGTGCGGCTTGGGCAGCGGACACAGGCTTTTCTCTCTCATTGGAACTAAGAATCGATTTTAGCAGTTAGGTGGGAAAGCTTCCTTAGCTGTGCAAGGACTTAGGGTTACCAACGTGGGATGACGACCGGTCCCAGTAAGTCCGTCTCAAATATTGAGCGGGACGCTGGATGCGACCACTACCCGCCCAACCTGGCCAGCGCCTCCGCGCTCTTGAGCCTCCGCTCCAAATGCCGCTCCAGCGTCTGCAAAGTGAACCGCCGCAAATCCTGTCCCCGTTTGCGCGGCCATGGCTCACCGGCAAAAGTAGACGCAGGCGCGCGCAGCATGCGTTGCGCCAGTTGCCAACTGTCGGCCGAGAGCGCGCTGGCCGAACCGTTTGCATGCAGCCCGCAAAAGAATCCATCTGCAGAACTGCTGTACGAAATCTCCGCTGCATGCAAAGCCAGTGGCTCGCCGCAGACCATGCAGCGGCCCGTGTCGGGCAGCAGGCCCATCAGTCGCGTCATCCACAGCGAAAAATAGGTGAGCGCCATCCACGGTTGTACAACTTCTGACTCGACGGCCGAAGTTTGCTCCAGCACCGAAGCCAGCAGCCGGAAGACCGCATCCTGCGGGTCGCGTTCGGGCAGGATTTCGTCAAGCACCTCGGCATAAAAGCTCAGCACGGTCATGCGCGTGTGATCGACTGGCGTCGAGAGCGGTGAGCGCAGAATCTCTAGTTGATCCAGCCGCACCAGCTCCTGACGCGGCCGCTCGGCAAACCAGGCCCGCGCCAGCGTCATCGGCTCCAGCGCCCCGCCAAAGCGTTTGCGGCTCTTGAGCGCCGCCTTGGCCACGCCGCGCATACGGCCGTAGTCGCGCGTAAAAAAGCTCACGATCAGGTCTGCCTCATGCACGGGCCAGGTGCGCAGAACCACCGCTTCTGAGGAGAGCACGGGCATGCATTCCCATCATCGCACCGGAGGGAGCAGGGGCCTTTAGGCCCCTGACGATGCGGCCACGAGGCATCGGGCCTTGAGGCCCGGACGTAGGTCTTCATCTGCGCCTTGAGACACGAACGCGCGTCCCATACATACGGGACGCGCGCCGCGATAGCCAAAATCTGACGGTGTGAAAGGCCGCTTAGCGGCCGAAGTGCTTGGCGTTCTTTTCGGTAAAGTGGGCCCACTTCTCCGGCAGGTCGTCCTGCGCGAAGATGGCCGATACCGGGCAGACCGGAACGCAAGCACCGCAGTCGATGCACTCGACCGGGTCGATGAAGAGCTGATCGGCATCCGCGTGACCATCTTCATCTTTCTTGGGGTGGATGCAATCGACGGGACACGCGTCCACGCAGGCGGTGTCCTTGGTGCCGATACAGGGTTCTGCAATGACGTATGCCATTTCTGCTCTCTCCGGGGAACTCCGGCGGCCTTGTTTTTCAAGTGCCGTAACGAACTTCTCGACGCTGATAGTAGCATACGGCCCCACCGCCTGAGAAAGGCGCGAGCGCAGGGAAATGGGGAAAAGCAGATAGGCAATAAGGACCGGAGTCCGACCTATTATTGGCTACTCCCTATTGGCTCTTGGCTGTTCTTTATCTTCCGCGCCCGCGCGAACTCTTCAGCAGTGGGAATGGGCGAAAGGTTGCGCCCCGCGAACAAGTCGGCAAAGAAGCCGATCAGCTCCTCGTGGATCAATCCATTCGAGGCCAGAATCTCATCGCTCGCCAGCCGGTAGTGCGCGCCGGCAAAGTCTGTCACGCGGCCGCCCGCCTCTTCCACCAGCAAAATTCCCGCCGCCGTGTCCCAGGGATTCAGGTTGAACTCCCAGAAGGCCTCCAGGCGGCCGCATGCTACGTACGCCAAATCGAGCGCTGCGGAACCAGCCCTGCGCACCCCGTGCGAGCGCAATGTGAACTCGTGGTAGAAGTGGATGTTCGGGCTGGCATGGCGCTTGCGGCTGGGAAATCCAGTGGCTAGCAGCGCTTCAGCCAACTCCGGCACGCGGGAAACCCGCGCCGGTCTGCCGTTCACCTGCGCTCCGCGCCCGCGCTCGGCCGTAAAGAGCTCGTCCCGCATGGGATCGTAGATCACCCCGGCCACCAGCGTGCCATCGTCTTCCGGCTTTGTGCCTTCAGACCGGTGCTCCAGACCCATCGAAACGCAGAACTGCGGGAATCCGTGAGCGAAGTTGGTGGTTCCATCCAACGGGTCCACGTACCACCGGTACTCGCCGTCCATACGCTCGCGCGTGCCTTCTTCGCCGTAGATGCCGTGCTCGGGAAAGGCCTCGCCCAGCCGGCTGCGAATGAGCTTCTCCACGGTGCGATCCGCCACCGTCACCAGGTCCACATCGCCTTTGTACTCGGTTTCGACGCCCTCGATGAAGTACTCGCGCAGCCGCGCGCCCGCTTCGCGCGCGATCTCCGCCGCCTTGGGAATGAATGTTTGAGTCGCTGTTCCCGACGTTACCGTCACAAGCCTGCCTCGCCCGGCCCCGGTCCGTCTGCAGTCTCATAGCGTGCCACGCGTCGCCGGCCCACTTCGCTGATGCTGCGGATCTGGTTCTTGTAAATAAAGAGATTGGGCTGATTCTCGCGAGTCAGGCGCAGCATGGAATCGTCAAAGTACTCGATCCAGCCGCGTACCGTCTCGCCGTCGCGTAACTTGATCGTCACAATCACCTGGCGATCGCTCAGCGAGCGCAAGTAGAGGCCTTCCTGGCCGGTTTCACCCGGAGGCGGCGTCTTGGAGCGGCGGCGCGACGAGAGTGGGGAAGTCATATTTTCATTTTAGATGCATCGGCGCTGAAAGTAGACCACCGATTCAGTGACTTGCCAATTTCCGAATAGCCAGCGCCACAACCGCGGGGGCTGGGAGAATGGTAGATATGCCAAGTGAGCGCCTTAATCTGAGTGCGGCCGCCTAAAATCAAATTCGGTCTGCCAGTTTCGAGGCACTGCCAGATTGATGAGAGCTAGCGTGTTCTCTCAGCGCCGAACCGGTTGACCTTCCACAAGAACTCGGAAGCCGAAATAGGCATAACGGCTGAACGGTTCCGCATGCCGCCCACGGGCTTCTTCACGGCACATATCCGGGCCGTCGTTGTAGGAACAACCACACGGTTTAGGAACGCCTGTGGAAGAACACCATTCATCCACGTTGCCGAGCATATCGTAGAAACCCCAAGGGTTCGGTTTGAAACTGCCGACTGGCGATGTGAACGGATATCCATCGTCGAAGTTAAACCCGCCAGGGGAGGACTCAGGTTCGCCCAGCACTCTGCACAAGGATCGATCCGCAACGTTGGCATAGCCTTCGAGACTATCTGGAGAATCTCCTGTGAAATACACGGCCGCTTTGCCGGCATGAGTTGCTCTGTCGAATTCATCGTCAGTCGGCAATCGCACCTGGATCCCGAGTCTGGCGCTCAGCCATCGGCAAAATGCAGTAGCGTCATCCCACGAGATGTTCGATACGGGCTGTTGGTCGGTAAGAGGCCAGCCGGTATGGCGCCATGTGTACTGTGGAAACCACCCGGCAAACCTATGGTGTTCGGCATCCCAGCCATGACCGCCGACGCGCCCAGGCCCATTGCCTGCTGGATTCTCCGCGTCGGTTCGGTAGCCCGTTGCGGCAACGAAAGCCCTAAACTGCCCGATCGTAACAGGAGTTCGCCCCATCCAGATATCGTGTAACCCAGGAAGAGCGATCAGATCCATCGAGACCTTTTCGTTCAGATGAACCGTGACGCTCGACGCTGCAGGGAGTGGCTGCGACGGCAGTTGGCAGGAACCAATCGTAATCAGCGTGGCGAGAGCTAATCGAAGCAAGTTCACTTCGCTTTTACCGCGTCTGCAGGTGCCCAACTTCATCGAACCTTAACTCCGCAAGTCAGTTCCCCTTGACCGGCGAGTCCCCGTAATACCCCGTCTTGTTGCGGACGTTGAACTGTTCCGCGGCGGCGCGCGGAATGGTCACAGTCAAGCGGTGGAAGGTCGTTCCCGGCACCTGGTGGTGCGGATAATAGCCGATGAGGTATTGCGTGCGCAGGTCGTCGCTCACCCGGGCAAAGGCTTTGTCCAGGCCGCCATCGCTCACGTAGTAATATTTGCCGCCGGTCTGCTCTGAAATTGCAATCAGCGCGTGTTCACCGCCCAGGTCGCGGCCGGCGCTGGCCTCAATGGGCACGTCGATGAGCGAATAAATCATCACCTCGTTGCGCAACGCCGCTTCCAGAGCCTGGGCGTAGGTGGAGCTTTGGGCTGTGTCGTCGCCATCTGAGATCACCACCAGCACCTTGCGCCCTTCTTTCTTGCCAAGCTTTTCTGAGCCCAGGCAGATCGCGTCATAAAGCGCGGTCGCAAAATCGCCATGCAGCTCGCTCAGGCCGCGGTCGATCTGCGCAATCTTGTTGGTGAACGGCGTAAGCTCGTGCACTTCGGTGGCGAACTGCAGCACGCTCATCTGGTCTTGCGGACGCAGAATGGCGTGCGCGAAGCGCCGCGCGGCGCTCGCCTCCTCGCTCATGTCCTTGTGCACGCTGCCTGATGTGTCGATGGCCAGTGTCAGGTTCAGCGGCAGTTCTGACTGCCGCTCGAACACCGCGATCTGCTGTGGCCGTCCGTCTTCGTACACCGCAAAATCGTCCTGCGTGAGGCCGGGCACAATCGCGCCGTTCTTGTCGGTCACGTTGACGAAGATGCTTACCAGCTTCACGTCCACGTGAAAGGTGGCCGCGGGATCCTGTGCGGCCAGTGCAACCGTCGCCAGCGCCAGTAGCGTACCCAGGCCTATGCGCCTTGCCATGCCGGAGCCGCGATTAGCCTTCATGTGGCGCCTCCGCAGACTCTATGGCGATTTCCTTCGGAAACGGCTCGCCGGGCGCCCACACCGCGCCATCGGCAAAGGACTCCTTCTTCCAGATGGGCACGCTCTGCTTGAGCGTATCGATGAGCCAGCGGCAAGCCTCAAAGGCTGCGCTGCGATGCGCTGAAGCCACCACGATCAGCACGCTGGTCTCGCCAATCTCCAGGCGGCCCAGCCGGTGCAGCATGGTCACTTGTCTGATGGCGAATTTCTCGCATGCCTTCAATCCCAGCTCCCGCATCTGCTTGAGGGCCATCTCTTCATAGGCCTCGTAATCCAGGTGCAAGGTGCGGCGTCCCCGCGTGTGGTTGCGCACAATGCCGTCGAAAACCACCACCGCGCCGTCCTCGCCACTCTTGGCCGCGGCAACAATCTTTTCTGCGTCGATGCGCTCGCGCGTCAGCGCGACGCGGACGTTCTCCCGCCCGCTGCTCCCGTCCAAAGGATTCGCAGTCCGCGCAGGACCTGGACGCGCAGTCCCGCCGGAGACTGGGGGCAACAGGCCCACCTCGTCGCCGTCGTGCAAGATGTGCGTGGCCTGGGCGTACTCGGCATTCACGCTCACAGCGATGCTGCCCAGCATCTCTGCCGCGGCGCCGGCGGGCATTCTGGGGCGCAGGCGCTCCAGCAGCACGCCCACTGAGGCGCCATCCGGCAGCTCCATGGTGGCGGCCTGGGAGCCGAGCCAATCCTTCATTACCCCAAATGAGATCACTTGCACACGCATCGCTCGAAAAAGAATACCGCCTATCGATTAGACGCGGCTGGCAGAAATCTGGAACTTGCGCGGGGATCGGGCCAGGATGTGGAGATAAATCAGAAGATGCGCGCAAAAAATAGGCCGGCAGTTTCGCCGGCCTTTTTCTTGACGAGAAGCAGAGCTTACGCCGCCGCGCCCACCGGGAGCTCGGTCGGGACAGGCTGTGGCTGCGGACGCATAGCCAGCTTCGGCAGAGCCACCGCGAGCACGTCTTCAATCTGGCTGGCGTAGTGCACATCCACGCCCGCCATCATCTCCGGCGTCAAGTCCTCTTCCACGTTCTGGCGGTTTTCCGCAGGCAGGATGATGGTGTCCACCCCGGCCCGCCGCGCGGCCAGAAACTTTTCCTTGATCCCGCCCACCGGCAGCACGTTGCCGCTCAGCGTGATCTCGCCGGTCATGGCCGTCAGCGGCCGCACTGGCGTATCGGTCAGCAACGACACCAGCACCGTGGCCATGGTGACGCCCGCTGAAGGACCGTCCTTGGGAATGGCGCCCGCCGGCACGTGAATGTGCAGGTCGAGCTCCTTCGTGAAGTCCTCGGCAAGCCCTAACCGCAAAGCGTTCGAGCGCACCCAGGTCAGCGCGGCCTGCATCGATTCCTGCATCACCTCGCCGATCTGGCCGGTCATGGTGAAGCCGCCCTTGCCCTTCATCTTGTTGGCCTCGATGAAGAGGATGTCGCCGCCGGCCGGCGTCCATGCCAGGCCCACAGCCACGCCCGGCCGCTTCACGCGTTCCGCAACCTCGGTTTCCACGCGCACCTGGATGCCGCCCAGGAATTCCTTGAGCAACTCGCGCGTGACCACGAGCTTTTCCGTGTGCCCTTCCACTACGCGCCGCGCTTCCTTGCGGCAAACCGTCCCGATGGTCTGTTCCAGCTTGCGCACGCCCGCTTCGCGCGTGTAATGGCGGATGATGAGCCGCACCGCTTCCTCGGGAAACTCAATCTGCTCCGGCGTGATTCCGTTTTCCTTGATCTGGCGCGGAATCAGGTAGCGCTTGGCGATGTGCACCTTCTCTTCTTCGCTGTATCCCTGCAAGGGGATGATCTCCATACGGTCGATCAGCGGCGGCGGCACCGTGTCCAGCATGTTCGCCGTGCAGATGAACAGCACCTTCGAAAGGTCGAACGGCACGTCCAGGTAGTTATCGCGGAACGTGTTGTTCTGCTCCGGATCCAACGTCTCCAGCAGCGCCGACGCGGGATCGCCCCTGAAATCGCGCCCCAGCTTGTCCACCTCGTCCAGCATGATCACCGGGTCGTTGGTTTCCGCCCGGCGAATGCTCTGGATGATCTGCCCCGGCAGGGCGCCGATGTACGTCCGGCGATGGCCGCGGATCTCCGCCTCGTCGTGCATGCCGCCCAACGAGACGCGCTGGAATTTCCGGCCCAGCGCACGCGCAATCGACCGGCCCAGGCTGGTTTTCCCCACCCCGGGAGGTCCCACAAAGCAAAGGATGGGCCCCTTCATGTCCGGCTTCAATTCAAGCACGCTCAGGTAATCGAGCACGCGGTCCTTCACCTTCTTCAGCTCGTAGTGATCCTCATCCAGAATCTCCCGGGCCTTCACAATATCGACCTTCGAGGCCGAGCTCTTGTTCCAGGGCAGCACGGCCAGCCACTCGATGTAGTTGCGCGTGAGCCCGTAATCAGCGGCCATGGGCGACATGCGCTGCAGCCGCGCAAGCTCCTTCAGCGCTTCCTTCTTTACGTCGTCTGGCATGCCCGCGGCTTCAATCTTCTGGCGCAGGTCCTCCACGTCGCGCTGGCCCTCGTCTTGCTCGCCCAGCTCCTTCTGGATCGCCTTCATCTGTTCGCGCAGATAGTAGTCGCGCTGCGACTGTTGCACCTGGTCCTGCACCTCGGTCTGGATCTTGGTGCGCAGCTGCTGCACCTCAATCTCCTTGACCAGCAATTTGTTCAGCAGTTCCAGCCGGTCCACTACGTTCGGCGCTTCCAGCAACAGCTGTTTGTCATCCGTGGTCAGGAAGGGCAGGGAAGACGCCACAAAGTCCACCAGGCGGACGGGTTCATCAATGTTCGTCGCGATGGTCCGCAGCTCATCGGAGAGCGTAGGCGATTCGGTGACGATCTGCTGGAACTGGCCGATCACGTTGCGCACCAGCGCCTCGAACTCCGGAGAGGTCGCCGGCGTCTCGTCCTCGAGCGTCTCCACCTCGGCAACCATGAACGGTTCGGATTGGACAAAGCGCACCAGTCGCACGCGGCTCACACCTTCAGTGAACACAAAACGGCTTTGGTTGGGCATGCGCACAACTTTGTGCACGGTCGCAAGGGTGCCCACGTTGTGCAGATCTTCGGGCTTGGGCGTGTCCTGGCGCGCATCCAATTGCGCCGCGACCACAATCGCCCGCTCCTCGCCCAGCGATTCGATCAACTGGATGGAGCTTTCCCGGCCTACCGTCAAGGGCAGGACAGCGTGAGGAAACAGAACTGTATCGCGAACCGGCAAAACCGGGATCATGCGCGTTCCGGGTGCGGTCTTCGGTGTGAGCTCATTAGAGGGTAAAACTGGCTGGTTTGGCATTGAGTGTCCCCGTATCAACTTTTCTACCATTAGATACAGCAGAAAGGGAAAAAGTCGCAAATTCGGCTTTCCCGCACCTCTCCTTTGCTGTGCGCGAATTGGTGTTACGTTCCCGCCCCTTCCGGGGTTCCATATCCTCTTAACAGGCTTTTATTTGAGCGTTTTACCAGGTGCCAAGACATGGCCATAACCTCCTTGACGGACCGGTACAACCCTCCGGCTAGATCCAAGCAGCCATCCCACCGTTCTATCGGCCTAAAGCCCGCGAAGGTGAGGGATGGGGGCGCTTGCGACAAAGACAAGGGCGGTCAGATAGGATTCAATCGGCCTTGGGAACAGGATGGGCCACGGTTCAACCGGCGCGGTCGACTCCACAGAAGCCAGGCAATGCAACGTCGCCAACCCGCGTTCAAAACCGTCTAGTTTTTCTGCTTGATGGCGGACTCGATGTGTTCCCACACCTCGTCTGGCGGTTCCACGCTGGGAAACAACTGCCGTGCCGCGTCGGCGATGGTTTGCAAATCTGCCAGCAAGGCGCGGCAACCTTCACAATCCTTCAAGTGAGGATGTAAAGTGAGATCCTCTCCTGAACCGATCAACTCGGCCATCTTGGCTTGAAACTCTGCACAACTCAACGTGCTGCGGTCGTCGTTCATGGCCGCGCCTCCTGGCGGTTCTGCATGCGCAATGCCTCACGCAATTTTAGACGCGCCTTGTGCAACTGCGATTTACTGTTGCCAATCGAACATTCCAGCATCGACGCAATCTCATTATGCTCAAAACCCTCCACATCGTGAAGGATAAAGATGAGCCGGTAGCCGGCCGGAAGATCGGCAATGGCGCGCTCCAAAACCAAGCGGTCGATGGCTCCCGTGAGCATCAGATCCGGAGCGCCAAAGCTGCGGCTGGGGCCCTCCTCCGGATTCGGCTCCATGGCTTCATCCAGAGAGATCAGCGACAAACCCTTCTTGCGCAGTTGCATCAGAACCACATTGATGGCCAGGCGGTGCAGCCAGGTGGAAAAGGCCGAATCTCCGCGAAAGGTGGCAATTTTGCGATGCAGCTGCAGGAAGGCTTCCTGCGTCAAATCTTCGGCTTCGGCCACGTTGCCCACCATGCGCAGGCAAAGCGAGTAGATGCGCCGTTTGTGCAAAGTGTAAAGCTGGGCAAAGGCCTGGTGATCGCCCGCCTGCGCCCGCGCCAGTACATCGGCATCGGCTGGCAGGGTGACCGCGGATTTGTCTGTTGCCGCTTCCTTCCCGCCGTTCACGCGGGTGCGCTGGGGCGTTTGGGTTGGAGTGGGGACGTCGGCCATTCGTTTCCTTAGGGATGCTGCTTTGGGCTTAGATGCACGATTGCAATGGTGGGATTGCCGAACCTGAATCCGCGTCTTTCATTCCGGCGCGGGTCTGGAAGCTACCACTCCAATGGCTGCAATTCCCGGTGGGCGGTTCGTGCATTCCGCAAGACTAAGACAGATGGATTCCACCATGGGAACAAGGCCGCAATTCCGGCGGTTCTTGAAGGATGCAAAACCTGGAGTCGCTCCTCAGGTTTTGCCGTAGCTTCTTTCCTCGTTAGTATAAGGGAAAGCATCTGGGATTGACTGACATGGTCAAGAATCGACTCCAGCCGATACCCTGCAACATCGCGTGGTGAACCTTTTGGCTCTGATCTGGCAATCGGTTACCTCGTACACTCTCTAAAATATGGTCTTGCGGACAAAGCCGGCAGAAAGATGCGATGCTCGCCCGGCCCCCCAATGCAGGCTCTGTCCTATCCCACCCCGTCCAAATTCCTCTGATTGGCGAGGTCTGGCCCATCGCCTGCCGCGCCCCGCAGTTCTGCTCGCCTTCGTTCTTCTGGTTGCAGTGAGCGGATCGCGCCATGGTTGGTGCCAATCGCCCGCAGCCGGTCCGGCTCCTCAGGCCTCTCCCGTCATAGGCAATGAACAGAGCCCGGCGATTTCCACGCCCTCGAGCCCTCCCGCGCAAGCGGCTGACTCCGTCCTTCAGTGGGAAGGCCTGCCGGTGCGCAGCATTGCATACGATGGCGTTTCCGCCGATCAGCTCAAGCCGCTTGCCGGCCATCTGCCTCAGGGCGAAGGAGCGCCGCTCACCGAGGACAATCTGAAACGAACTTTGCGGCAGCTCTATGCCACCGGCCTCTATGACACCATTGAGGCGCGCGGCACGCGTCAGGCGGATGGTGTGGCTCTTGTTTTCGCCGGGACTCCTCGCACGTTTATTGGAATCGTCGGCGTAGACGGCGCCGCCGGCGCAACCATGAATATGCAACTGCAGCGGGCCAGCCAGCTGGATGCTGGAACCCGCCTGACTCAGGAAAAGATGGTCCGCGCCGCCGAGCAGATGCGCGCTACGCTCGTGCAGAACGGCTACTACGAAGCGGTCATTACGCAAACCATCATCCCGCATCCCGGGCAACAACTTGCCGACATCGCGTTTCGCGTGGTCTCGGGGCCGCGTGCGCGCGTGGGCAAGGTCACTGTCACAGGCGATTCCGGCATGACCGTCGACGAGTTCCGCCAGCACGCTCATCTCTGGAAGATCGCGCACGTCGATCACGATACCGTGAATCGCGCGCTCGATGGCGTGCTCCGCGACTATCAGAAACAAGATCGCCTCGAGGCCGAGGTCAAGCTTGAGTCTTCGGCTTATGACCATGCCACGAAGGCGGTCAACTATCAATTCACCGCCAACCGCGGACCGGTAGTGCGCGTCGAGGTGCACGGCGCGAGCATCGACCTCGAGCGCATAAAACACATCATCCCCATCTACCAGGAGGGCAGCGTCGACGAAGATCTGCTCAACGAAGGCAATCGCCGCTTGCGCGACTACTATCAGCGCCTCGGCTACTTCGATGCGCAAGTCGACCACGAGCGGAAATCTGCCGGCGCCGATGAAGTGATCATCCTTTACACCGTCAAGCTGGGGCAGCGGCGTCGCGTGGAGCAGGTCAACATCGCGGGTAACCATTATTTTTCCACGGCCACACTCATGGATCTGCTCAGTGTTCATGCCGCGGATGTACTCGACCGTCACGGCCTCTACAGCCAGGCGCTGGTTTCCGCCGACGTCAGCGCGCTGGAGAGCGCGTATCGCAACAACGGATTTTCTAAGGTGAAGGTCACGCCCGAAACCAGCACTCCTGAGACCGCGGACAATTCCCAGGCTGGCGCAGGCGCGCCGCCACAACAGGCCGGCGCAGGCACCGCGCCTCTGAAGGTCGTCTATCGCATCGTGGAGGGCCGGCAGCTTCGCGTCGGCGTCCTCGCATTGCAGGGCAACGATCATGTCCCTTCGGCAAACTTGACTGCGCTGCTCAACACCACGCCAGGTCAGGTGCTTTCGCCCAGCTCTCTGGCCGGCGACCACGATGCAATCGTCACGGCGTATTTGAGCCGCGGCTTCGATCAGGTGGCTGTGACCCTGTCGCAGCAGGCCGATCCCGCCGATCCTGGCAGGGTCGATGTGGTGTTCCATATCGACGAAGGGCCGCAGATTTTTGTCCGCAATGTGCTGGTGACGGGCCTCGAAGAGACGCGCCCGCAAACAGTGATGCGGGCTATCACCGTGCATGCCGGCGATCCCCTCAATCAGAACGCGCTCGCTACGACGCAAAGCAATCTCTACGCCTTTGCGCTCTTCAATCAAGTGGACACTGCAGTCGTGAATCCCGCCGGCGATGCGCCCCAGAAAACCGTGCTGATCCAGGCCATTGAGGCGCGGCGCTGGACATTGACCTACGGCTTCGGCTTTGAGGTACAAACCGGACAGCCGCAGAACAATTGCTCCGGCGCGTTCGCCGCAGGAGTCGCCTGCAGTCCCAACGGAAAGACCGGCGTCAGCCCGCGTGTGCTGGCCGCTATCACCCGCAACGGGCTCTTCGGCCGCGACCAATCGTTCTCGGTGCGCGGCACCTACGGCTTGCTCGAGCAAAGTCTCGGCCTGCTCTATCAGGTTCCGCATATCGAGGGCAATCCGAATTTCGGATTCACATTTTCAGGCGGCTATGCCAACAGCGAAGACGTATCGACCTATGTAGCATCGCGTCTCGAGGGCGCATTCCGCGGGACTGAAAACTTCAGCCATCCCGGCTCATGGCTCTCCCGGGCCAACACCTTTATCTACGAAATCGACTTCCGCAGAGTGAAGGTAGAAGCCAGCAGCTTGCAGGTCTATCCCGGTGCGATCTCCGAGCTGGCGACAGCGACGCGCGTCGGGGGCCCGGCATTCACATGGATACGCGACACGCGTGACGTGCCCCTGGATGCGCATCGCGGCACTTACACCAGTTTTCAGGAATTCCTCTCCGATCGCCTCTTCGGCGCGCAGGCTGAGTTCAACCGCATCGACGCCTCGAATTCCAGCTATTACAACTTCGACAAGAATCGCTTTGTGCTCGCGCGCAACACGCGCTACGGGCAGATTCGCGCCTTCGGCAACGGATCGAGCGAGCTGATTCCGCTGCCCGAACGCCTCTATGCCGGCGGTCCGGTTTCGCTGCGCGGTTTTTCGCAGAACGCCGCCGGGCCGCGCGATCCTGAAACCGGCTACCAGATCGGCGGCGCGGGAGCCTTGATCAACAGCACGGAATTGCGCCTGCCGCCTCCTACTCTGCCGTGGTTAGCCAACACCGTGAGCTTCGTCATCTTTCACGACATGGGCAACGTGTTTACCAATGCCGGCGACGCATGGGCCAGTATCTTGCGTACGCGCCAGCCAGACGGCGCGGCGTGCAGAAACGCGGTCATTACAAATCCCAGCACCGCCTACCCTGCTGGCGACTACAATCCCGCAGGCACCGGTCCGTTGACATCGACCGGCCAGCAAGGTCCTTGCAGCTTTAACGACTTTTCTCATTCGCTGGGTGCGGGTTTGCGCTACCATACGCCGGTCGGCCCTATTCGCTTCGATTTCAGCTATAACCTCAATCCGCCCATCTACCCGGTGAATATCAACTATTCGATTCCCACCGCGACCGGGGCCACGATTCCCGGTTACGCAACAGGTCCGTACCTTGGCCAGGGGCCGCACATCAATTTCTTTTTCAGCTTGGGGCAGGCTTTCTAATGAGCACGCACGCTCTAATTCGATTCGGTTTCGCCCGCCCGATGGCTGTCGCTCGCAATTTAGCTGTCATCTTGAGCGGAGCGTGGCGCGCATTTGCGCCGCGTGGAGTCGAAGGACCTGCGGTTGTTTTTCCGGTGGATCGCGGAGAAATCATTCAAGGGCCGCAAGAAGTGTCAGGGCACGACTTTAGTCGTGCCGTATCCGCTTCAAAACCGGGTCTGGCTTTAGCCCCTGCGCGATTCTTCCCCCTCAAATGCGCCTTTTTTCAGGGACTGCTGAAAGGCAGAGCAGCGAAGTACATTTTCCTTGCGCTGCTCCTTCCCGCACCTTCAACGGTCGCGGCCCAACAACCGGATTCGCCCAACCCCGTAGTCCTCGACCGCGCCGTCGCCGTCGTCAACAAGCACGTCATCCTCGCCAGCGACCTTGACGACGAAATCCGCCTCTCCGTTCTCGATCCCAACACCGTCCCCCAGATCGAGCTCACAAGGCAGCAGGCTCTCGATCAGCTCATCAGCCGAACGCTCATCCAGCAGCAGATTCGCGAGCAGGACGCGCAAGCCATCGAGCCCTCAGAAGCGGAAGTCAATGCACGCCTGCATGAGATCCGCGCGGAACTGCCCAATTGCGTACGCCAGAACTGCGCCTCCGATGCGGGATGGAAGGCATTTCTTGCCGCGCATGGGCTCACGGAGGAGCGCGTCGAGGCCTATCTCCGCTATCGTCTTGAGATTTTGCGCTTCATTGAGATGCGCTTCCGGCAGGGCATTCAAATCTCTCCCCAGCAAATCAATCTCTACTACCACGAAACGCTGGCGCCGCAATATGCGCCCGGCGAAACCGTCCCGCCGCTGGATGAGGTAGCGCCGCGCATTCAGGAAATCCTGCTGCAGCAACAGGTCAACGTGCTGTTTGACAATTGGCTTACCAACTTGCGCCAGCAGGGCGATGTGGAAGTGCTCGATTCGGATCTGATCCCACAATCAACTCCGCAACCAGCGCCGGCAACAGAAACGCCAGCCACTCCGAGCGGCGCGGAAGGGGGGAGCCGATGAGCGAGCAAGACGAAAAGCCGATTGCCGCTGAGGAGCCTTCCCAGCCGCAGCATCCGCACCGCAGTGTGCGCTACCGTCTGCGCCGTTTCTTCCTGCGCCATCTTCCGCTCGCCGTTGCATTCACAGCAGTCTGCCTGGCGCTTTTGGCCGTCGGCCTCTATTTGGTAGCCAGCTCTTCCGCATTTGAAAACGGGGTGCGCAAGCGCCTCATTACGTCTATCGAAGAACTGACCGGCGGCCGGGCAGAGATTGCGTCCTTCCACTGGCGCCTGCTTCACTTTGAAGCTGAAGCCGATGGGGTCGTGGTTCACGGTTTGGAAGATCCCGGCGAAGCCCCCTACGCAAAAATCGATCACCTGCGCGTGGTTTTCAGCTTGCGCAATCTTTTCAGTCCCACCGTTCGCCTGCGCAGCCTGGAGATCGACCACCCCAGCTTCCACTTCATCGTCTATCCCAACGGATCAACGAATCAGCCGCAGCCGCGCCAGCCGCGCAACTCGTCAAATTCAGCCATCGACACTCTGTTCGAGATGCATGCCGGCCGAATTACGGTCGAACAGGGCAGTATCGACTACGACTCCCGCAACGCGAACTTCGACTATCAGGATCGGAACGCGCCGCTCGACTTTTCGGCCAACGACGCATCGCTCGTCATGCGTTACATTCCCGCGACGTTCCATACCCCCGCGTCGTATCGCATCGAGGTTGGCGTTACCGATCTCAATCTTTCCCGCACCGTGCCGCGCAACCCGCTGCCGGTGCACGGCGCTCTGCAGGCCACGCTCGATCTGGAGCACGCGCAGGTGTTATTGCGTTCCTTGCGGATCACGGCCGAGAGGCGCGGCGGCCAAAAGCACACTTTTGAAATCACTGGAGATCTTGCCGACTTCACGCATCCCCACTGGCACGCGCACCTCGAGGGCGATCTGGATATGCGGCTCCTCGATCCCATCACCGGCTATCCGGATGCGCCCGACGGCCTGGCTCATCTCAATCTCACAGCTGCTGGTCAGGAGGGTGCATTCCAAATCGACGGTGGCGTGCACATTGACGGCGGGTCATACCTGGGCGAAGGCGTCACTGCCACGGGCATCACGCTCGACACCCGCGTCCACGCCGATCAAAAGCAATTGCTCATCACGCAAATCGTCGCCCGCTTGCGCCAGGGCGGCCAGATCGAGGGAGCGCTAGCGCTGGAGCCATGGCTTCCCACGGATACCTCTGCGCACCTGCAGGAAACTGTTCAATCAGCTGAAGAGGCTCGCGCCAGCCGGAATACTCTCGTCCGCACCCCAAACTGGATCATTCCCGTCAACGGCAAAGTGACTGCCAACTTCAAGGACGTTGCGCTCGACACGGTGCTCGACATGGTCAGCCCGCCGCCGTTCCAGCGCCTGGGTTTCGACGCGCGCTTGAATGGCCCCGTGGTGGCTGTCTGGACGCATGGCGACGGCCGCACCGTCTCGGTCGATGCGCAGCTCGGCATGAGCCCCTCAAAGCAGACTCCCGCCGGCGAAGTACCCGCGAGCGGCGCGATCGACGCTACTTATGCACATCACAATGGCTCGGTAGAGCTGCGCAAGCTCGACCTGCACCTGCCGCAAAGCGATCTAGAGGCGCATGGCCTGCTCGGCGCGTATCCGATTACGAGTCCTTCGTCGCTCACCGTCGATTTCCACTCACACAATCTCGCCGAATTCGATACGGCGATGCGCAGCCTCGGTTTCAAGCGCAACGGCAAAAGCGGAACCGCCGCGCTGCCGGTGTCGTTGGCAGGGCAAGCCGATTATCACGGAACTTGGACCGGCTCGCTGTCCCGGCCGCACCTCGCGGGAACTTTTGAAGCTACGCAACTTGCGTTTGAATGGCCCGCCGCAGCCGGAAGCTCCGGCCCGCCGCAGATGGTGCGCTTCGATTCCGTTTCGGCTTTAGGAACGGTTTCGCCGTCGCAGATCGCCATCCAGCACGCGCAGCTCCAACGCGGTACCATGCGCATCGTTCTCGGCGGCACGCTCGATGCCTCGTCGGGCCGCGAGCCGGTATTTGACGCGAATTCCGTGCTGCATGCGCACGTTGACGCAACCAACCTCGAGGTTGCCGATGTGCAGCCGATCGTTACCGCGGAGGGTGGCCCCAATCTTCCCCTCACCGGCGAGTTCAACGCGCACATCACGGCCGATGGGCCCATCCATGCGCCTACCGCCTCCGGTTCCGTACAAATGGAGCGCGGCGCTCTTTATGACGAGCCGGTCACAGGTCTCCGCGTGCAGGCCGCGCTCGCCGGCCAGGTGCTCAAGCTCACTTCCGCCACGCTCAACACGGCCGGCGGCAACATCTCCGCATCGGGAAGTTTTGATTTCAAGTCCCAGCACTCCCAGCCCGGTGGTTTTCAAATCGATGCGCATGCCGAAGACATCGACATCGCCCGCCTCGGCTATCTCCGCAGCCGAAATGTCGACGCTACCGGCAAGCTCGCGTTTTCCGTCACAGGCTCCGGCACGTTGAACGATCCGCGCAGCGATTTGCATCTGGAGGGCCATGCTACGCTCGCCGCGCTCACCTTCGGCGGGCAGCGCTTCGGAACTCTTCTGGTCACCGCACATTCCGCGGGTCCAACCATCGAATACAGCGCCACCACGCAACTGGAGCAAGCCGGACTCACCCTGCATGGGCAAACCACTCTCCATGGCGAATATCCGACGCACGCCCAGCTCGAATTCTCGCGTTTCAACCTCGGCACGCTGCTCCGCATGGCGCACGTGGCGGCATTCAAGGGCGAGTCGGCGTTGGCAGGCACGGTTTCGATAGACGGTCCGCTCGCGCACCCCGAGCAGCTTCGGGGTGAGGCACAACTCCGCGAATTGGCGTTCACCATCTCCGGCGTTCAACTCCAGGGCGACGGCGGATTGCCTGCCACGCTGGCCGACGGCCGCATTCATCTCGATCCCTTGCACGTCACCGGCGAGAATACCGACCTGAATGTGCAAGGCGACTTGTCGGTTGAGGGCGCTCAGCAACTCGATCTTGCCGCCAGCGGCTCCATCAACCTGAAGCTGGCAGAAAACCTCGACTCCGATTTGACTGCCAGCGGATTGGCGACCTTCCACATGGAAGCGCATGGACCCTTGCTGCACCCCAACCTGCAGGGGAGCATCGATTTCCAGGATGGCGCGCTCTCGCTTGAAGATTTGCCCAATGGCCTGAGCCAATTGCACGGCACCCTCGAGTTCAACCAGAACCGGCTGGAAGTGAAAAACCTTACTGCCATGAGCGGCGGCGGCGTGTTGACTGTGGGTGGTTATCTGGCTTACCAGCACGGCATCTACGCCGACCTGTCGGTGACGGGCAATCAGGTGCACATTCGTTACCCCGAGGGAGTCAGCTCGCTCGCTGACGCCACGTTCCACCTGCAAGGACAGCAAGACAATCTGTTCCTCAGCGGCAACGTCCTGATTACGCGTTTTTCTGTCAGTCCCGATCTCGATCTCGCGGCGCTCGCCTTGCAGGCCAATTCCTCGGTGCAGACCATCGCGCCGCCCGACGCTCCATCGAATCACGTGCGCCTCGACGTGCACATCGTCTCGTCTCCGCAGTTGAGCTTCCAGAATGCCTTCGCCAAGCTGGCCGGTGACGTGGATCTGCGTCTTCGCGGCACGCTGGCGTCGCCCTCGCTGCTGGGCCGCGTAACGGTTACCGAAGGCAGCGCCCTGATTGCCGGAACCCGCTACGATCTAGAGCGCGGCGACATCACTTTCACCAATCCGGTGCGCATCGAGCCCACGATCGATCTCAGCGCCACGGCGCACGTTGAGGACTACGACATTTCTCTCGACTTGCACGGATCGCCGCAAAAGCTCTCCGTCAGTTATCGCAGCGACCCGCCCCTGCCTGAAGGCGACGTGGTCTCCCTGCTGGCCCTCGGCCACACCGCCAACCAGCAGCGTCTCTACACGCAGCAGCAGCAACAGGCTCTCGCCAATCCCACCGACGCCTTGCTCGGCGGAGCCCTGAACGCCAGCGTGAGCAACCGTGTGCAAAAGCTTTTCGGCGCAGGCTCCGTCAAAGTCGATCCCAATTATCTGGGCGCGTTCGGCAACTCCACCTCGCGCATCACCGTGCAGGAACAATTCGGCCGCATCGTCACCCTTACCTACGCCACCGACGTGAACACCACGAGCCAGCAGTTACTCCAGGCGGAAGTGGCCATCAATCGCCATGCCTCGGTCGTCATAGCCCGCGACGAGTCCGGCGTCTTCTCCATGGTCATCAGGTTCCGGCGCAACTTCCGTTAAAGCGATTTGACGTCGCTCCGGCGACATGCGCCAGGCCGGATTGAGCCTCCAGAAATCTGAATTTCCGCGCAACCCAATGCCGACTTTCCGTGTCTAAACAGGGGCACGCGGGGGTAAGCCGGCCATCGACCCATCGTCGATGCGTCTTCCCCGCGCGCGCTCAAGGATCGTCAGTGTGGAGGAAACCCTTATGACAAGAACCATCGGTTCTCGCAAACTTCCCCTTTTGGCTGCCGCGCTCTTTGCAGCCCTTCTCACCCTTTCTCTCGGTGCATCGGCGGCAAATGCGCAGGATGTGGCCTCAGCCGTCCGCGCCAAACTCGACAAGTCGCAGTACAAGAATGTTCAGGTCAGCGTGGATGCGAACGGCATTGCCACGTTGACGGGCACTGTCGGCCTCTACGAATACAAGTCCGATGCCGACAAGACCGTGCACAAGGTGAAGGGCGTCACGGCGGTCCGCAACGACATTGAGGTCGCCGGCGCCACGGTGCCCGATAGCCAGTTGGAGAAAAGCCTTGGAGAAAAGCTGGCCTACGATCGCGTCGGCTACGGCAATGTCTTTGACGCGATCACCCTGCAGGTGCAGAACGGAGTGGTAACGCTCGGCGGTCACGCCCACAATTACCCCAATCGCGACTCCGCACTCGGCCTGGTGGCCACCACCCCCGGCGTCAAAGACGTCATCGACGATATCAGCGTCGATCCGGTTTCGCCTATGGACGACCGCATCCGCGTGGAGGTGGCCCGGGCCATCTACAGCTTCCCGTCGCTCAACCGCTATGCCATCGATCCCGAAATGCCCATTCGCGTCTCCGTCCAGAACGGCAATGTGGAACTCTATGGCATGGTGGATTCTGAAGCCGACAAAGATGCTGCATTCATCCGCGCCAACGGAGTCTCCGGTGTCTTCAGCGTGAAGAACTATCTGCAGGTCGCCAATCAGCCCGCCGAAAAGCAGAAAAACCCCTGATTCTGGGTTCTCGACTCGTGGTTCGAGGACCGTGAAGAGTGCGCGCACTTTCAACGCACTCCGCTCCGCACGAACCACGAGCCGCGAACCACGGTTCACGAACCACGGTTCACGAATCGAATTCGGTACCCATGAAACCAAAAGGCTCCGTTCTGCGTAGGATCCCAATGTAAGCCCCTCGGGAAAAACTTGAGCACACCAGATTCCTGCAACGAGGAGACTCCATGGAGCCGGAGAATCAGCCACCTTCCACAGCAACGCCTGCCGCAAACGACGTTGGACCTGTTGCCACCCCGCCGTTCGCGGGTCGCTCCTCCGCGGAACCCGCTCCCCCTGCGCAGCTCGCCACTGACGACGTGCCCTACCGCGGCCTGCGCTGGATCTTCATCGGCCCACAGGGTTTGCGCGCCGGCTGGTCGGTGGCTGTGCTTTTCCTGCTGTTCAACGTTCTCAATACCGTCGTCGACCTGGCTCTGTTCCATTTCCACCTCATCGACCCGGCGGACCAGTTCGCGCCCAGGACGGCGTTCTTCGGCGAAGTGGGAGGCCTGCTCGCGCTGCTCATTGCGGTCGCGCTCGTGGGCCTCATCGAGGGCCGTCGGATTTTGGCCTATAACCTCGCTGGCCCGCGGCGGGCGCAGCATTTCCTGTCCGGCCTGGCAGCGGGTTTTCTTGCCCTTTCCGCGCTGATCTGCTCCCTGGTGGCGGGCGGCTGGCTGCAATTCGGCCCTGTTGCACTCTCCGGCGCTCCCATCTTCCGCTTTGCCTTGTTGTGGGGCTGCATTTTTCTCGCGGGGGCTTGTGTCGAAGAGGGGCTGTTCCGCTGTTATCTGCTCTCGACCCTGAGCCGTGGCATCAACTTCTGGTGGGCACTGGGCATTGTTGGGGTCCTCTGCGTGGACCTCGTTTGGCGGCATCCCGGAACCGCCGCTTGGGGCGTGTATGTCGCCGCTTTGCTGGGCGTTGTTCCTTGCTACATCCTTGACCAAAGGGCTGTTCCACGCAGTGGCAGTGGGTTCTGGTGCGCGGCGTGGGTCACATCCACACTGTTCGGGTTTATCCATGTCAGCAACCCCAACGAAGCCTGGATCGGCATCTTGGCCGCGGCATTCATCGGCTTCGTCCTTTGCGTGAGCGTGCGCGTCACCGGCTCGGCCTGGTGGGCCATCGGTTGCCATGCCGGCTGGGACTGGGGCGAGACGTATTTCTACGGAACCGCCGACAGCGGACTCTCTCCGCAAGGCAGCTACATGGCCAGCCATCCGGCAGGCAATCCCTTATGGAGCGGAGGCGCCGTCGGCCCGGAAGGCAGTTTGCTGGTGCTGGCCGCAATTCTGTTTCTCCTGGCTTTGGTTCTGGTCTACAGCCGCTTGAGCGTTCACGCCACGCCCACCGCCGCGTAATGTACGAATAGTGGTACATGTCTCGTGAATCGTGAGCCGTGAACTGCAGACTGTAAACTACGAATCACGAACCGCGATCCGCGCTTCGCGACCTACCCATCGCATTCGATACTCCCGCAACCAATCCGGCCCCCGTCTGCGTAAAATGCGAATGTAAGCCACGGTAAAAACCTGGGCACAAGAGATCCCCGCAACGAGGAGACTCCATGGAGCCGGAGAACCAGCCCCCTTCTACAGCAGCGCCCGCCGCAAACCCCACGGAATCTGTCCTGACCCCCGGTCCGGTGGCACCGGCTCCCGCCGAGCCACCCTACCGCGGCCTGCGCTGGATCTTTATCGGCGATGAGGGCCTGCGTTCGGGCTGGTGCATCGCGATTTTCCTGACCCTCTTCCGACTCTTGATTACTGCGATCGTCATTGCGGCGACCCATTTCCATTGGATCGGCCAGGATGAGTCGTCGATGACCTTCACGCCAGCCTTCGAGATTGAGCAGGAATTCGTAGTGTTTTTGTGCCTGCTCTGTGTCACCGCGATCATGGCGAAGATCGAGGGCCACAAAATCGCCGACTACTACCTGAGAGGTCCGCGCCGCGTGGGGCACTTTCTTACCGGAGCCGTCGTCGGCTTCCTGGCGTTTTCCGCGCTGGTCGGAATGCTCGTAGCTGGCGGATGGGTACACCTCGGTCCGATTACCGTGCCGGCTGCAGAGGCCGTGGAATATGCGGCGCTCTGGGGCCTCGGTTTTTTGCTGGTGGGCTTCTATGAAGAAGGAGAGTGGCGCTGCTACCTTCAGTTCACGCTCACCCGCGGCATCAACTTTTGGTGGGCGCTGGCATGCGTTGCCGCCATGTGTCTCTGGCTGGCGATTACCGTGCAGGGAAACGGCAACTGGGGCGTTTACGCGATGGCGCTGCTCGGCTTTTTCCCTTGTTTGGTCCTCCACCTGAAGTCTGCCCCGCGCAGTGGCGCATTCTGGCAGGCAGCCTGGGTTACCAGCACCTACTTCGGATTTGTGCACACCGGCAACGGCGGCGAAAACTGGATTGGCATCCTGCAGGCCGCAGTCATCGGCTTTGTCTTTTGCATGAGCGTGCGCTTCACCGGTTCCGCGTGGTGGGCCATCGGCTGTCACGCCGCGTGGGACTGGGCGGAGACCTATTTCTATGGCGCGGTCGATAGCGGCATGGTGGGCCAGGGGCACCTGCTTTCGGCAGCTCCCGCAGGCAGTCCGTTGTTAAGCGGCGGCACCGATGGGCCGGAGGGCAGCCTGCTCGGATTACCATTGATGGTTCTGCTGGGCGTAGTGGTGCTGCTGCTCTACGCGCGACGGAAACCGTCGGCGCCTCCCGCGCTCAGCACAAATTGAGATAGCCCCATGCGCCTTTGGCTCAACCGCAGTGCCGAAGTTTCCCTTCGCGAGCAGTTGATTACCCAGGTTGTGCTCGGCATTCTCACGCGCGAAATTCTTCCCGGCCAAAAGCTGCCCAGCACGCGCGAGTTGGCGCGTCGCTTCGGCATTCACCCCAACACCGCCAGCGCCTGCTATCGCGAACTGGAGCGCGACGGCTGGCTTGAGTTGCGTCACGGCAGCGGCGTCTTCGTGGCCAACCGGCGTCCCTCCACGCCTCTGAGCCCGGCGATGGCGGTCGACCAACTGATCGGCGAGCTGTCGGCCAAGGCGCGCAAAATCGGCGCGTCAGATTCGCTCGTCCGAGCGCGGTTGCGCCGTTGGCTGTCGCTGGCGCCCTTGGCGCGCTGGCTGGTCATCGAGCCCGACCCCGAGCTGCGCAAAATTGTCACCGTCGAAATGGAATCGAGCCTCGCCCTTCCAGTGGCCGCTTGCACGCCCGACGAATGCGGCGAAGAAACCCAAATTGCCCGGTCGATTCCCGTCTGTCTTCCCAGTAAGGCCGCCGCGGTGCGCAAATTTCTTCCCGCCGGAACCGTGCTCACCGTCTTCCAGGTGAATCCCGTAGCCTCCGCGCTCGAGGCTAATTTGCAGCGCTACCTGCCGGAGCACTCGGCGGATCTCGTCGGCATCGCTTCGCATTGGAGCGAGTTCCAGCGCATCGGGCGCACCATGATTGTGGCCGCCGGCCTCAAGCCGGAGAACCTTCTGGTGCGCGACGCCACCCGCCCGGGATGGAAGCGCGGCCTGGAATCGACTTCAGGTGTCATCTGCGACATTGTCACTGCGCAACAACTGCCGAAAAAATGCTTCCCCATCATCTTCCGCCTGCTCAACGAAGCCTCCATCGCGCAACTCCGCGCCCTCGAAGCGGAGCTTTCCAGCGCCTCGAGCGCCTAGGGTCCAGTCACCGAAGTTCGCAAGAGGATTAGGCCGTTCATCTCACGGAAGTTCGCAACACAAATAGGCCGGTCATCCTGAGCGAGTCCCGGCGCGCCGGGACGAGTCGAAGGACCTGCATTTGCGCCCTCGTTTAAGCAACGAACTTCCGAGCCTTCGCCGATCCGCCATTGTGGCACTCGCGAAACTGTCCTAATCGCCCGCGTCTCCATTTTGCGAGGCAGCTAACATCTGTGGGCATGAAGCCAGCAAATCTTCTCAGCCAAAAGCCATCTCGTTGGATTGCCATCATCGCGATCTTTGCAATCCTTGCCCCAACAGCAGTGCAGGCGCAATCGCGACACGCGGCGCCTGAAGCCGTACGTGCGCGGGTCTTGAAACTTGGCGTCGGCCAATGGGTTCGTGTGCGCGAGCAAAGCGGATTCACACTCGACGGCCAAATCACCGGCATCGGCCCGCAAATCTTTCAAATCCAGCAGCGCGACGTAGCCGGGCCGACAGTGGTGTATTACGCAGATGTGGCCCGAATCAAGTGTGCGCAAGATCCCGAGGATCGTGCTGGTCTCTCGCGTGCCGGCTGGGGTGGGATTGCCATCGTGGGAGGGGTCATTCTCTTCATTGCGCTCTGCAAAGCAACGGCGTGCACCAAATCAGCAGCGGAATCCTCATGGTGAGGGCGCGCGGCGATCGCCAGGCCGTTCTTTCCATCGGCACTGTGACACTTGCGAAACTGTCCCAATCGCCTCCCACACGGGCGTGCCATCGCCCTAACCTCGTTCCTGTTAGTCCACAAGGAGTTCCAATGAACCGCCAGATGATGCAAGCCGTTCTCGTCCTCAGCCTTTGCCCGCGCTGGTGGCACAGCAGCCCAGGCAAGCCGCCTCGCTCTCCACCACTGCAAAGCATGTTCCCGCCGAGCAGCAGGCGGCCAATACGCCGCAATCGAACCCCGTCGCCGATCACAATCAGATCCTCAAAAGCGCTCGGATGATCTACGTCAGCTCGAATACGGATTTCCTGACCGTCAGCACGATGGATCGCGCGCTGTTGAACCAAAAGAACTGGGAGAAGCTTGGCCTGAACATCGTCGACGTTCCGCGTCAGGCCGATCTCGAACTCCAGATCGACCGGTTGGTCTTCACGCATATCCACACCTATGTCCTCACGGACAAGAGCACGGGCATCGTTCTCGCCTCGGGCAGGGTCACGGCATTGGACGGAGTCGTCGCCTCCGGTCCCATGGCCGAGCAGATTGTGAAAATCCTCTCCGCGGCCCGGCTCCCGGCACAGGCGACGGGTGCCGATCGCGGCTTGTAAGCGCGAGCAGGCCTGCTGAGAGAGGAATCGCCATGATCCGAAAGACGCTTCAAGCCATTCTCTGCACCTTGCTTTGCCCGCTGCTGGTGGCGCAGCAATCCGTCACGAATCCAGGCAGTCTGCTCCTTCCCAAGGACACCGCGATTCATCTCAAACTCGCCCAGGACGTCAGTTCGGCAACGGTTCGGGAAGGGCAGAACATCCGCTACATCGTCACCGACGACACTGTCGCCGGCGGCGTGGTCGTCATACCCGCTGGAACCGCCGCCTACCAGAAGGTGACCACCGTGGTTTCCGCGGGCTCCGGGAAGTTCTGTCGGGATTTGCACAATGGCTGGTTCGCCGCGAGTGACACGGTGGTCCTTTCAGGCCAAGGCGTCGAGATGAAGATGAAGGCGTGGCGCGAGAGCGACTTGCCACAAGACCCTCCGAAGACGCCAAAGCAAAAAGCGCTCGAAGTGGCGGAAGCTCCGCTCGCAATTCCGGTGTTTGCGATATTACTTGCCGCACCGATCGTCCTGATTCCAATCGGAATCGCCAGCGGCATCCATGACAGCTTGCACAAACCTCGAGCCTTAGCCACGCAGCCAGGACCAATCGTCCCGTCGCAGATAGAAACGGTGCCCGTTCCGTCCACGACGGTGCTTTCGCCGGAGACGCCAGCACCGCCGCAATCGCCATCATCGTCGCCAGCCCCGCCAGCGACGCAGACGACGGTAGAGACTCTACCGCTGCTGGGGACGGCCGCACAGCAGCGACCGGCGCCAGCGCCATCAGCGTACGTGCCGTGCCAGGCCAACACGCAAGATGAAGTCTGGAAGGCAAGCGAGGCAAGAGTGCAAACTTTCTACCTGGTTCGCAACTACACGGTGCAGGCGAGCCTTCCGCCCGCAACTGCTGCAACTGCGAGCGTAAAATAATTTCCAACAACAATGGAGATGGCCATGCGAACGATCTTTGGCTTTGCAATTCTCTTTTCTCTTTCGCTTTGCGTAGTATCGTCCGCTACGCAGCCCCAAACCGCCCGCAAAACCCTCGATCAGCCCGCCACCATTCAGGGCATTCCCTGCGCCAAAGGCGACGCGTGGTTCTTCTCCGGCGGCCAACTCCAAAAATGCACCGTCACGCGCGAAATGCCGTTCGGAGAAATCACCATCCCCGCCGGCTCCTGGATCACCCTCACTGAAGACGGCAAGCCGCACCTCGTCCAGATGTCCCACGACGCGCCCGTGCTCGGTCTCAAATGTCAGGGAGGCAGCCCGCTGGGGCCGTCGGAAGGTCCCGTCGTCGCCCTCTATCCCAGCGGAAAACTCAAGGCCTGTTTCCTCGCCGGCGACCAGACCGTACAGGGCGTTTCATGCAGCCGCGGCGGCTTCTTCAGCACTGTCTCCGGCCCTGATCCCGGCGTGTATTTCTACGAAAGCGGCAAACTGCGTCAATGCCGGCTTGCCACGGACTTCGGAGGAAACCGCAAAGGAGAACTCTTCAAGCGAGCGCCGTAAACCCGCCCATCGTCGGCCGCGTCGCGAGCGTATTCTGAATCAGGCCAATGTCCGATTCGTCTTCATCCACCATGCCTGCATCCCAGGCCGCGCCGCGCCGTCGCCGCAAACGCCGCTGGCCGCGGATTCTTCTCTATTCCGCCGGCGGCTTGCTTCTGCTGCTTCTCCTCGCCGCGGGAGTAGGCGTGCTTTGGCTTCGTTCGGTAGCTAAAGCCGCCTTGCCCCAGCTCGACGGCGACGTGCATCTTAACGGCTTTTCCGCGCCTGTCCTCAGTGCCCCGGTGATCGTCCGCCGCGACGCGCACGGCGTGCCCCACATTCAGGCCGCTACGCAGGACGATCTCTTTGTCGCCCAGGGCTATGTCACGGCCCAGGACCGCCTGTGGCAGATGGACGCTTCCCGCCGCGCGGCCAACGGCAACCTGGCAGAGATTCTGGGTCCGCGGCTCGTCCAAAACGACAAAACGCAGCGCGTCTTGCAGATTCTCCGCACCGCCCAGCGTATCTACAACCACCTCTCGCCCGCCGACCGCGCGCGCGTCGACGACTACGCCCGGGGCGTGAACCTCTACATCGCGCAATGCGAAAAATCCCACACGCTTCCTCCCGAATTCCGGTTGCTCGGGTACCACCCGCAGGCCTGGTCCGGCGCGGATACCGTGAGCGTGGGGCTGATGATGGTCGAGACTCTCGACTCGCGCATGACCACCAAGCTCACGCGTGCCCACGTTGAGGCCAGGCTTCAGGACCCGCAGCTCATCGCCGATCTGTATCCGGTCGGCTCCTGGCGCGACCATCCGCCCACCGGCATCAAAGTCGATCTCAGCGCCCCGCAACCGCAGTCGCCGCCCTCAAAAAAGAACGACGATGAAGACGACGAAAATACCGAAGCCCGCACCGCCCCCAGTCAGGCCCTATCTCAATTCGCGTCAGCCACGCCGGAGGATCCAGCCGCGATGCTGGCCCTGCGCGGGCAGGCCAGTTGCGAAAACTGCGCCGTCGGCTCCAACAACTGGATCGTGGCTGGCAGCCGCACCGCAAGCGGCAAGCCGCTGCTCTCGAACGACATGCACCTGACGCTCCGCGTGCCCGATACTTGGTACATGGCCGATTTGAGCGCGCCCGGATTTCACGCCGCCGGAGTCACGCTACCCGGCTTTCCCTTCGTCATCGCCGGCCACAACGAGCACGTCGCCTGGGGATTCACCGCGCTCTATGCCGATGTGCAGGACCTCTACATCGAGAAGCTCGACGGCAAGGGCAACTATCAGGGCATTGACGGCGATTGGCATCCACTCGCGGTCGATCGCGAAACCATCCACGTTCGCGGCGGCAGCGATGTCGTGGTTAACATCGAATCCACCGCGCACGGACCGTTGTTGACTCCGCTTCTGGCCGCCGGCGATCCGCCCATCGCCCTCAAGTGGACCCTCTACGATCCATCTCTCAACACGCTCCCGCTCTACGAAATGGACACCGCGTCGAACTGGACGGAGTTCTCGACCGCGCTCGCACAATGGAACTGGCCCACGCAGAACGTCGTCTACGCTGATGATCAGGGTCACACCGCGTACCACGCCATCGGCAAAGTGCCGATCAGATCTCCTGCGGGGCTCTTTGAAGTCCCGATTCAACACGACGTCGAGGACTCAAGGGCTGAGTGGGGAGATCCCGTGCGGAGCCCAAGCTCTCTTTACATCCCCTTCGATGACTTACCCAACACCTTCGATCCGCCGTCGGGTTTTCTGGCCACGGCCAACTCGCGCGTTACCACAGACAAATCGCCCTTCCCGATCACCGACGATTGGGCCGATCCCTACCGCATCGAGCGCATCTACAAATCATTGGATGGCCGCGATCAGCTCAAGCCTGCCGACATGCTGGCCGTCCAAACCGACATCTACAGCGAAGTCGATCAGGAGATGGGCCATCGCTTTGCCTACGCCATCGACCACACCCCCGGTCCCGAGGGCAACGGCGATCCGGAGCTGCGCCAGGCCGCCGACCTGATGCGCAGTTGGGACGGCCGCCTCACCACCGATTCCGCAGCCGCCTCCATCGTCACTCAGACCCGCTTTGCGTTGTGGTCCATGATTCTCGAGCCCAAACTGGGCAATCTCGTCAGCGACTATCACTGGAGCGAGTCCAACTTTGCCATGGAAGAGATCGTGATGCATGCCAAGCCCGCGTGGCTTCCCAAGGGCTATGCAAATTGGGATGCGTTCCTCACCGCGGCCGTGCGCAAAGGCATGATCGCTGGAAAAGCCCCCGCCGATGTGAACAGTTGGACTTACGGCAGCTGGCACGTGGTCGATATCGAGCATCCGCTCGCCGCGCTGTTGCCTCTCATCAGCCGCGTGGCTGGAACCGGGCCCCAGCCGGAAAGCGGAGACGGCACCACGGTGCAGCAGGTCGGCCTCACGCTTGGTCCGTCGCAACGCTTCACCATGGACTGGAGCAACATCGACGGTTCGACAGAAAACATCGTGATGGGCGAGAGCGGCAACCCGCTCAGTCCTTATTTCCGGGACCAATGGAACGACTGGTACAGCGGAACCACGTTTGCGCTGCCCTTCACTCCGGCAGCGGTCGCAGCCCAAACCCGCCACACGTTGCGCCTGCTGCCATGAAAGAACAGGGAACGAGAGGCCGAGAGATCAAGGGATCAAGCGTCGCGGGCCCGTCGCGCCTGCGCTATCACGCCGGCTTCTTGATGATCTTGCTCGCCGCGTTCGCCGCCATCGTCCCCCAACTCATTCGCGGCAACTCCTGCGGCCACGACTTCGACGTCCACCTCGTCTCCTGGCTCGATTGCGTGAATGCGTGGCATCACGGCATTCTGTATCCGCACTGGGCCTCCAGCCCCAACTTCGGCGCCGGCGAACCGCGCTTCGTTTTTTATCCGCCACTCACCTGGATGCTGGGCGCAGCGCTCGCCCTCATCCTTCCCTGGCACGTCGTTCCCATCGCGCTCACGTTTCTCACCCTGGCCGCAACCGGCCTGGCCACGCGCGCACTGGCGCTCGAAGCCCTCGACGATCTTCCCGCCACGCTGGCCGGATGCGCCTCGCTCTTCTCCTTATTCACGCTCTTCACCGCGTACGAGCGCTCCGCATTCCCTGAATTTGCCGGCGGATTCTGGCTCCCGCTCATCGTTCTCTTCGTAATGCGCGATGGAAACGGGGTGCCACACGTCCCTCGCACTTGGGGACGTGGGAGCGATTCCGAATCAACCACCGAACCGTCGCAATCTCCCTTCCGCCGCGCCTTCAACGGCTCCGCCACGCCGCTAGCCCTCGCACTCGCCGGCGCGTGGCTCTCCAACCTTCCTCTCGGCGTAATGGCCGGCTATCTCATGGCCGGTGTTGCGCTGCTCTGTGCCTTAGTCAACAAATCCTGGGCGCCGCTTCTGCGCGCCGCGCTCGCCGGGGTGCTCGGTCTCGGCCTCGCCGCCATCTACTGGCTCCCTGCCGCCCTCGAGCGCTATTGGGTCGACATCAAACAAGCCACGGAAGATCCGGGCTACAACTTCGAAAACAACTGGCTCTTCGCGCACAACCCCAACCCGTCGCTCGCGTTGCATGACGTAATTCTGAATCAGGTTTCGTGGATCGCCATCTCCATGATTGCCGTGGCAGTCGCTGCCATCTTGATCAGTTGGCGTCGCGGCACACTGCCTATCGCTGAATCCGCAGTCTCCCGTCTCTGGTGGGTTCCGCTGGCCGCAATTCCGCTGGTGGTCTTCTTCTTCTTATTCCCCAACTCGCGGCCGCTTTGGCTTCTGTTGCCGGAGATGCCTTTTCTGCAGTATCCCTGGCGCTGGCTTGAGGCAGTCGAAGCGCCCATGGCGATATTTGCTGTCACCGCAATCTGGCCCTCAGGCCGGCGCGCCCGCGTCACCGTGCTGGTCGTCTGCTCCGCGGTCTTCCTGGCATCCACGCTCTATGCGGCAAAGGATTATTTCCAGGTCTGCTACCCCGAAGACACAGTCGCTTCGGTGGTCTCCGATTACCAGGCCGGCGCGGGCTCTGTCGGCATGTACGAGTACGAACCTCCCGGCGGCGATGACTCCAGCATCGCCACCGGCCTGCCCGATGCTTGCCTCGTAAGCGATCTGTCCCTCGTTCTGGGCAAGCCCGATCCCGACGACCCCGACGCCAATCCCATCTGGAGTCCCGATCAGGGCAGTTGCCATGCCACATTCGCCACCCTCCACGGTCTCCAGACCAATCCCGAGCACCGCGAGATTCGCGCTACCACCGCTCATGCCGGCTATTTGGTATTGCGCCTCGTCAGCTACCCCGCATGGC
>JBEKEP010000007.1:0-48573 GCA_050013775.1 Occallatibacter sp.
CACAATCACGAAAATCATGGTCGCGAAGAATTCAAAGAGCATGGCCGATGCGGAGTTGTATCCGCCCTGGTAGCCGGGCCCCCAACCGTCTTGCCCCAACCCGTTGGCCGCGAGGTTGTACCCTGCAGTGCCAACGGCAATCACCAGGAGCACCCAGGCCGCAAGAATCGCGCCCACGCATTGCGCAACCCAGTAGCCGATCATGTCCTTGAAGCTCATCCGTCGGGCCAGCCATACACCCAGGCTTACCGCGGGATTGATGTGGCAACCGGAGATGGGTCCGATCCCGTAGGCTGCGCCGATGAGCGCCAGACCGAAAGCGAGCGCTATGCCCACAATCCCAACCGTGCTGCCCGCAATGACCGCGGTTCCACAGCCAAAGAGCACCAGAATAAAGGTGCCCACAAGTTCCGCGAAGTATTTCTTCATGCTTCCTCCTGGTTAATGTGAAAAAAGTTTAGGGGATTCCGGACCCTGCAGCGCCATCCGCGCCGAGGCTGTGCCGCATCGTGCGTATGCCAAAGTGCGACCGCAGTTTTGCAGAATCGTGCTGGCCGAGTCAAGAACAAATCCAGCTCCAATTCTGCGCGGTTCCGTGGAAATCTCCGGCCTTTATGCGCTCTTCATTCATCGCGATTACTCGCTGTGCGACCCATGGCAGCGACGCGCTCCCTTCTCATTGTGCTAAGGTTCAAGCGTGAGCGTTGGCGCGCCAGGCAAGGCTAAACGACAGAACGCCAAGCCGCGGCTTTTGCCGGGTTTGGCGGTGAAAGATGGGCTGATTCGTCACCCCTTCGACCTGGAATTTGGCGTGCGCACCAGCGGGCTCATCGCCGGCCGCAATCTCCACGCCGGGCATCGGCACGATCGCCACGTGACGGCCTACTACGCGGTTGCGCCTTCGGTCTTTCAAGCGATTCTGGTGCGTTGGCGGCGATGCCGGCCCCTCGCACCCATCGATGCCTACACTTTTATAGATCTGGGCGCGGGAATGGGCCGCGCGCTATTGCTGGCCGCTGCATATCCCTTTCGCGCCGTCGTTGGCGTCGAACTCCACCCTACGCTGGCGCGCATCGCGCGCAGAAATCTCGCACTGTGGCGTGCCGCCGGCCGCACCCGCGTGACCATGCGCATGCACTGCTGCGACGCTGTCGACTTCCCGCTTCCGCCCGGTCCGTGCCTGGTTTTTCTTTTTAACCCTTTTGCCGCGCCTGTGCTGCGGCGGCTGCTGCAGGCGTGGAAACAAAAATCTGCCGCGCACGCCGGTCAAGTGGATATTCTGTACGTCAATGACGAGCAGAAGAACGTGCTCGCTTGTGAACCTGGATTTGAGCGCCTCTTCCGCGGCCAGATTCGCCGCTCGCACGCCGATGCCGTGACCGATCGCAACATTCTCACGCAGCAGCCCGGCGGCGAATACGCAGCACCAGGTTGGGAAGACTGCTCGATTTACAGGTGGGCGGGAAAAAAGGAACTGGAGACAAGGGACTAGGGAGTAGCCAATAGGGAGTGGAAGAAGCGTGGCGATTTCCGCGGGCCCGCGTCCTATTGGCTATTGGCTGCCTTTTGGAGACCGCGTGACAGAATCGCATCTGATCCTGGGAATCGGCGAACTGCTGTGGGACTTTGTGCCCGAAGGCATGCGGCTGGGCGGAGCGCCGGCCAACTTCGCTGTGATGGCGGGCAGGCTCGGCAATCATGCCGCAATCCTGAGCCGCATTGGCCGTGACGACCTGGGCCGCCGGGCTATCGAGCGCCTTGAACCTATGCCCGTGGACACCAGCTTCATTCAAGTGGATCCGCTAAACGAAACCGGCCGCGTCACCGTGAGTCTCGAAGGCGGTGAGCCGCACTACACCATTCACGAGCCGGCGGCGTGGGACTTTCTTGACCTCTCGGACAAGTGGGTGCAACTCGTTGAGCGCGCCGACGCCATCTGCTTCGGATCGCTCGCGCAGCGCAGCGATCAGGCACGGCTTACCATCCAAACGCTCGCATCGGAATCCTCCTCCACCTGCATTCGCGTCTTCGACGTGAACTTGCGCGAGCCCTTCTACTCCGCTGAGATCGTGCGCGAGTCGCTGGAACTGGCCACCGTGGTCAAGATGAACGACGCTGAGGCGCCGCTCGTTCTGGATCTAATGGGCCTGGCCGCCGCAGAAGCGCTTGTCCCGGGCGAGACCTTATCGACCTCGGAATATTTGCGTGCAGCAGCCGAGCGCCTGCTCGCCGAGTTCCCTTCCTTGCAACTGGTTGCGGCCACGCGCGGTAGCCGCGGTAGCCTCCTGGTCTCGCGCGACGAGTGGAACGAGCATCCCGGGTTTCCCGTTAAGGTCGCAGACGGCATCGGCGCTGGGGACGCATTCACGGCGGCCATGACCCACTACCTGCTGCGCGGAGCCAGCCTGGCCACGCTCAACGAAGCCGGAAACCGCTGGGGCGGCTGGATGGCTTCGCAATCCGGCGCAATGCCCGCCTTGCCCGACGCCGTCCGCGACGCAATCACGCTCGCCATCGAGCGAGCGGCAGATTAAGAGCAAGTAAGCGTTTTCCAGATTGTCAACACATCTGCCTCCGCAGTACGATGGCGGGGTCATGATCAAGCCATCCGCAGTCGTCGCAATCTTCGCCGCACTCGTGTTTCCCTTCACCTTGCCCGCCCAGGCGCCCTCGTTCACCATTCAAGCTGACCACCCCACCGCGACCGTGAGCCCCACTCTTTACGGCCTTATGACCGAGGAGATTAACTACTCCTACGACGGCGGCATCTACGGTGAGTTGGTGCGCGATCGCACCATCGGCCGAGGCTTCGGCTCTCTCTCCCATTGGCCCATGGTGGCGCGCGGCAACGCGGTAGTGAATGTGTCGTCCGATGAGACAACTGGCCCCAGCGCCACGCTCACGCGCAGCCTCCGCGTCACCGTCTCCGCAGCAACTCCGGACTCGCCCGCCGGCGTTGAGAACGATGGCTATTGGGGCATCCCCGTGCGTCCGCATAGTGTGTACACGGGATCGTTCTACGCCAGGACCGACACGCCAGGAATCCCTGTTACCGTGAGTTTGCAAAATGATCAGACCGGCATCATCGCGGCCTCGGCCAAAGTCACAGGCCTGACCAGCGACTGGAAGCAATACACGTACACGCTCAAAACTGGCGACGTGCCGGTTTCATCGAATAACCATCTCATCCTCACCATCGCGCAACCTGCCACGGTGTGGTTCAATCTCGTCTCGCTCTTTCCGTCCACGTATCACGCACGGCCCGGCGGCAATCGCACCGACATCATGGAAAAGCTGGCTGCCATGCAGCCCAAATTCCTGCGCCTTCCCGGCGGCAATTATCTTGAGGGCGACCACATCGCCGACCGCTTCGACTGGAAGAAGACCATCGGCGCGTGGACTGATCGCCCCACGCACCAGAGCCCCTGGCGCTATCGTTCTTCCGACGGCATGGGCCTGCTGGAGTTTTTGCAGTGGTGCGAAGACCTGAAGATGGAGCCGGTGCTCGCGGTCTATGCCGGCTACTCTCTCGCGCAGGACCACGTCGATCCCGGCCCCGCACTCGAGCCCTACGTGCAGGACGCGCTCGACGAAATTGAATACGTCTCCGGCGGCGCCGACACCAAGTGGGGCGCTGAGCGCATCAAAGACGGCCACCCGGCCCCATTCCCCCTGCATTACATCGAAGTGGGCAACGAAGACCAGTTCGACCGCTCGCATTCGTATGACGGCCGCTTCGCGCAGTTCTACAACGCCATCAAGCAGCGCTACCCCAATCTGCAGATCATCGCCACCACGCCCGTAAAAAGCGTCACGCCCGATGTGCTTGACGAGCACTTCTACATGTCGGCCGGGGAATCTTTCTCACAGGCACACCACTACGACGCGTATGACCGCAAAGGCCCGAAGATCTTCGTCGGCGAATGGGCCACGCGCGAAGGCGACCCCACGCCGAATCTCGAAGCCGCGCTTGCCGATGCCGCCTGGCTCACGGGTCTCGAACGCAACAGCGATCTCATTATCATGTCCAGCTATGCGCCGCTCTTCGTCAACGTTAATCCGGGCGGGATGCAGTGGGCTCCCGATCTCATCGGCTACGACGCGCTCACGAGCTACGGCTCTCCCAGCTACTGGACGCAGGTCATGTTCTCCACGCATCTCGGAACTGAAGTGGTCTCGAGCACGCTCGACCATGCGCCCGCGCGCGTCTATGCATCCGTCACTCGCGACAACAAGAAGCACAAGCTCTTCGTGAAAGTGGTCAACGCAACCTCGACTGTGCAGCCACTGGCCATCGCCCTCACCGGCGTCACCAAACTGGCGCCGCAAGCCACGCTCACCACCATGAGCGGCAAAACCCCCAACGCGACCAACAGCATCACGCATCCGAATGCTGTCGTCCCAGAATCGCGCAAAGTGCCCATCGCCGGCCCCAAATTCACTGAGACCTTTGCGCCGTATTCGGTAAATGTGCTGGAGCTGAGCTACTAGAACCCTCTAACAGAAGTTCCGGCAGCCGCCCAAATCGCATCATAGGGCCGCCTTGCGGGTCTGTGTCTCCGCGCCGCAAAATTCAGTGGATAAATTATTCCCAACTGCAACCTCCAGGGTGTATAAATCTCTGGCGTGCCGCAGCTGGATGAAGATCTCATCCAAAAGTCTGCCGCGCGCAGCGTCCATTCCCAGTCAAAGGAGTTCCTCTCCATGCTGCGCAGACTTCTCCCTGCCCTTGCTTGTCTGGCCCTCGCACCAGCCGTTCCCATCGCCGCCCAAACTGCGCAGACCGCCCCGCCGAAAACCTGGGTCGATAAGGACACGGGCCATCGCGTCTGGCGGCTCACCGATGAGTCCAACTCTGGCGGTTTCTACTTCAACGTGAATGGCTACACCCCCGACCGCAAGACCATGATCTACACCGCGCCCGACGGCATCCACGCCATGGACATGGAAACCGAGAAGACGCGCCTGCTGGTTCCCAATCCGCCGCGCCCCGCCGATGCCCCGCCAGGGCCGGGCGGCTTTTTCCGCTTTGGTGTCCACGCACTTGTAGCCGGATTCAAGACCAACAGCGTCTTCTACACCCAAACGGATCCCAAGACCAGCGTCACCTCCGTCTACAAGGCCGACGTGTACTCCGGCGCCATCCGCAAGCTCATCGACCTGCCGGAGCGGCACATGATCGTCTGCATCAACGCCGACGAAACCCTCGCCGCCGGCACATTCGATGAAAGCAACAGGCCCGACCAGCAATACGGTCAGAACGCGCCCGCGCGGCCGCAGGCATCTACGGGCGGCGGCGACAATCGCGTAGCCAGCCCGGAGCAGGGGCCGCACTACCAGCCGCCCGACAAGGGCCTGATGATGGAGCGGCGTCTGGCCGCGCACCTGCCGCTGCAGCTTTTCACCATCCGTCTTGAGCCCGGCCCCAATGGCGAGAAGCCCGGCGACATTAAAGTCTTGCTGCATTCGACTGACTGGGTCAACCACCTGCTCTTTTCGCCCGCCGATCCCGAGCTCCTGATGTACTGCCACGAAGGCCCATGGCACAAGGTCGATCGCATCTGGATGATCCACACCGACGGCACGCACAACACGCTCGTGCACAAGCGCACCATGGCAAATGAGATTGCGGGCCACGAATTTTGGGGACTCGACGGCGAAACCATCTGGTACGACTGGCAGTACCCCAGGGGCGAGGTCTTTTATCTGGCCAGCTACGACCTCAAGACCGGCAAGCGCACCGCGTTTCACATGGAGCGTGACGAGTGGGGCATTCACTTTAATCTGACCAAGGATCTCGACATTTTCTGCGATGATGGCGGCGATCCGGGACAGGTGGCGCGCGCCAAGAACGGCGAGTGGATCGAACTTCTTCATCCGCAAATGATGACGGTCACCGCGGACACCCTCAACGGCCCCGATTTCTGGCAGCCCGGCGTCTTCCACGCCGAGCATCTGGTGAACATGTCGCACCACAACTATCGCGAGGAGCCCAACGTGCGCTTCTCGCCTGACAAAAAGCTCGTCATCTTCACCAGCAATATGTTCGGGCCGAGCTACGTCTTCGGCGTCGAAGTCGCAAAGGCTGATCCGTCGGCAACGGACGTGCAATCAACGCCCGACCTGGCGCGCCAGTTCAATCCCGTCGAACCCACGTCAACGCACGCCGTCCCTCCGGACCCAGCCGCAGCGCATTAAGTGCGCCGGAAATCTCAGGCGGCGGCAAGCCCTCAGCGCTTTCCGTCGCAGGTTCCGCGGCATTTGTCCGCAATCTACGGATACAGCTTCGCCGGCACAATCTCCGGCTCCGCCTCTCCGGCCTGCGCCATCAACTCTTTCAGTTGCTCTCGCAGCTCATCCGCAGTCGCTCGATATTCCTTCCTGCCGGCCAGGTTCACCAGCTCGTGCGGATCGTTGCGTTGATCATAAAGTTGGTACTCATGGTAGTTCGCGCTCGTGGGCTTGTCCGCAGCGCCCGTCGGGTCTGCGATGCAATACGTCCAATCCTTTGTCCGAATAGCGCGCCCCGTCATCGACTCGCTGATCTGAATCAGCTCGCGGTTCGGCCACTCACTCCGCGCCTTCGCATCCCGCAGCAACGGTAGAATGCTTCTTCCCTTCATCGACGCAGGCACCGGCACGCCTGCCGCATCCAGCAGTGTCGGCGCAATGTGAATGATCCCGACCATCTCCTGCATCTGCCGCACATTCTCAAATCCCGGGCCTTCGATCAGCAGCGGCACGCGCAAGCTGCTGTTATGCGCGCTGCGCTTGTACTCCTGGTTGCGCGTCATGAAGTGGCAGCCATGGTCGCTCATGAATACGAAGATCGTGTTTTCGCTCAGTCCTTCTTCGTCCAGAACCTTGCGTACGCGGCCCACGGAGGCATCGATGCTTTCGCACGCGCCGTAGTAGTCCGGCAGTTGCTTATGCCAGTCGCCGGGAAAGCTGCGCAAGTCCCCGGGAACAAACGCATCAATAAATCGCTCCGCTGAACCCTTCGGTCCGACCATGCGCCCCAGATCGTTCTGCTGGTGCGGCTCCAGTTGCGAGATCATCAGCAGAAACGGCTTCTCTTGCTTCTGCCGCAGAAACTTCTCCGCGCGGCCGGTAATGAAATCTACGCGGTACTCATCCTTGAATGTAATCGGATTGCCATCGCGATCCCAGATGGTCCCTTCATACGGATGGCTGGAGTGCTCAAGTGCATTTGCCGCTTCCCACAAATCGGCGAAACCACCGCGATGTTCCGGCCTCACCGCTCCCGGACCGCCTCCCTCAGCTTCTGAGCCGGGCGCCATGTGCCATTTGCCGATGTAATTCGCTGTGTATCCCGCCTTGCGCAACTCGGTCGCCAAAGTCGGCAGGTCCTGCCGAAGCCCCTCGCCATTCCGCCATACGCCCGTCTCGGTTGCGTAGCGGCCCGTGATGAGCACCGATCGCGATGGCGCGCATACCGGCTGATTTGTCACTGCGCTGGTAAAATTCGTGCCGCTCGTTGCGAGCGTGTCCAGATTCGGCGTATGCGTGGAACTATTCAGCCCATTTGCTCCCACAAAATCCCAGCGAAATTGGTCAGAGTGATAGATCACAATGTTCGGCTGTTTCCGTGGACCCGGCTCATTTCCCTGCCCCACCGGCTCTGCGTGCGCCATGGCTGCCGCCACGCCAGCCTGTGCGGCCGCAGCTGCCGTGCCTAGAAGAAATCGACGCCGGTTCACTGCTTTCATTGCGATCTTCCGTCTCCTCGATCTTCCCTTGCCGCTCAACTCTGCACGGCGTCCTCGCCGACACCGCGCCAGTATACAGGTTGCAACTCGCTTCCAGCAGGCGCGCAACTCGAGTAAAGTAAAGTATCGTGATTATCGATCTGGCCCGCCGCGCGCACGATCATAACTGGGAGATGGATCCCATCACGCGTTCCCTGCTCGACACGGATTTCTACAAACTCCTCATGCTCCAGTTCATCTGGAAGCACTTTCCCAACACGCGCGCCACGTACACGCTCATTAACCGCACCACTTCGGTGCGCTTGGGCGAAATTGTCAGCGTGCCGCAGCTCCGCGATCATCTCGAGGCCACGCGCAACCTGCATTTCCGCAAGTCGGAGCTGGTCTGGCTCGCGGGCAACAGCTTCTTCGGCCGCCGCGGCATCTTCGAGCCGGCCTTCCTCGATTGGCTCGAGCACGATTTCCGGCTCTCCGATTACGAACTATCTGTGCGCGACGGGCAGGTGCAACTTCGCTTCGAGGGGCTATGGTCGGGAACATCGATGTGGGAGATTTACGCACTCGCCCAGATCGGCGAATTGAAGACGCGTGCCGCGCTCAAGCCTTTGAGCGAGCTGGAGCTTGACATCCTTTACGCGCGCGCGAAAACCCGGCTCTGGGAAAAGCTGGAGCGTCTGCGCGGCGTTCCCGAACTCAGCATCAGCGACTTCGGCACACGCCGCAGGCACAGCTTTCTGTGGCATGAATACGTAGTGAACGCGATGAGCGACACCCTCGGCGCCGGTTTTGCTGGGACCTCCAATGCGTTCCTCGCTTACAAGCACGATCTTGAAGCCATCGGCACCAACGGCCACGAGTTGCCCATGGCCATGGCCGCGCTGGCTCACGACGACGAAGAGTTGCGCAACGCGCAATACCATTTGTTGGAACTATGGCAGCAGAGCTACCAGGGCGAATTGCTAATACTCCTGCCCGACACCTTCGGCACCACACAGTTTCTGCGCAATGCCCCGGATTGGGTGGCCAACTGGACCGGCCAGCGTATCGACAGCAAGGATGCCTACGTGGCCGGCGACGAATACATCGCCTGGCTGGAGCGCCACGGCCGCGATCCGCGCCAGAAGCGCCTGATCGCCAGCGACGCACTTGACGTGGAGCAGATTCTCGGTCTGCACGCGTACTTCGCCGGATCACTCCGCAACGGCGCAACGTCCGACGATTTCCGCTCGGCCAGCGATTTTCACGACGCCAGTCGCTGGGTTCCGAACCGCCGCATCCGCTTCAGTGCCGGTTGGGGCACGCTCCTCACCAACGACTTCCGCAATTGCAATCCACAGGGCAACGACGGCTTCAATCCCGTCGGCCTGGTTTGCAAACTCACTGAGGTCGAAGGCCGGCCCGCAGTGAAACTCTCTGACAATGAGTCCAAGGCGCTTGGCGACGCGAAAGAAGTCGAGCGTTACCGGCGTGTCTTTGGCGTCGCCGGCTTGGCCGACGTCCCAGTGCTGATCTGAATACTTCTAAAAACAGAACCGCGCCTGAGGAGGTAAGTCTCAGGCGCGGCAATTTTCCTGCTCCCGTTGTTTAGCGGCCCTTTGGTGCGATGCCGAGAGTGACGGATACAGTGAAAGCACGCCCTGCCATCAGGCTCGGCGTATCCCCACCATTGATTGCGGTCGGTCCATTGGTCAGGAACGCGTCGCAGGGATTGCCAGCAGTCGGGCTGGAGCATGTCCCGCCGCCATTGAGGTAAATGAGATTCGGCGAACCCGCAAGCGTATCGTTCTGGATATTGTGTTGGTCGAGCAGGTTCGTTCCGGAAAGCCGGATCTTGGTCTGATCGAAGAATCCGTGACTACGCACGGTGTAGTTTACATACCCGCCGAGCGTACTGAACGGGGGCACGATGGCCTGGTTATGGTAAGCGCCATTGTCCAGGCGCTCTTCGCCGATGCGTTTGTTGAAGAGACCAAAATCGAAGCCTTGCTTGTCGTACGTCAGGCCTTGCATCTCGGTATCGGACGGAGTCTGTGCAACCCACAACCCTCCTGGCGCATTTTCAAACACTGGGCTGGTCACAGCGGTTGAGGTTGTATTGGCATTCAGTTTACCCGAGTAATACGCGGTGCCGGCTGTCGCATTCAGATAAAGATTCAGCCCTGGCCGCAAGACGAAGGTGCTTTCAAACTCCGCGCCCCTTGTTATCGAGCTCGGCTGCAGGTAATACACCGAGTCGCCGTAGGTCGAGTCGCTTGGGTTCAGGTCGGTCGTGCTCGAATAAGAGTTGTCGAAGTGGATGTGATACATATCCGCGTCCAGCGTAAACCACTGGCCTTTGTACACCGTACCAAACTGATAAGTGGTCGCGTGCTGCTGCTTCGGTGTGAGAGGCAGTTGCGGGTTCGGGCTGCTGGTGCTCGGCGTGTGGTTATAGTCCCAGATGCTGCTGGGGGGCACCACGCTGCCCGTTGACGCCTGCCCATACACCGAGAAGTTCCCGTGGATGCGGTAGTTCAAGTCGAGCGACGGGAGCACATCGAGGAAGCTTGCCGTGTCCGAAATCGTTGCCGAGCAGGGCGAGGTCGGTGCGGCTATGCAAGCGGCAGTCAGGAGGCCGACTGTTGAACCGTCGTCGGCATGGTGCAGAATGTCGAAGGTATATCCGGAGAGTTTCCCGCCCGCGGTGATAAAGAGCTTGGGAGTCGCGTGCCACTCGAATTCGGCATAGGGCTGGTAGGAGTTGGTCCAGAACGATTCGTTGAACTTCGGCAGCGGCTGATCTGCCCAGTTATTGAGCGGGTCGCTCGGAAGCTGGTGCCGGTTGGTTCTGGCCCACTCGTACCACATGCCCGTGCGGAAGACACCGAACGAAAAGGTCTTCGTGACCAGCAGTGTCTCGCCGTACTTGCGATAGCTGTTGTACTTGTCGATCCCGCAAGGTATCGCAGAGACGCCCTTCTTCACAACGTAAACGTCACACGGCGTAATCGCGACGCCGTCGTAATAGGCCTTTCCGCCGGTGACGTAAGTTCCGGGCACCAGGGAGGGATTCGCGAGAGCCGCGGCCTGCGTCACTTCGGTGATCGGTGATGCATTCGAATAGAGCTCGCCGTTGTCATAGTTCAACGTGTAGCCTTTGAGATCGAGATACCAGCCCTTGGCCATGTCGGACTTAATGCCGACATACTCGACATCCGTGGGTACCTGGTAGGTGTTGTACTGATAATTGAACCAGCTCGTGGGGTCGGAGTTGTTCGTCATGAGAAACTTGATGCCCGCGCCGGTAAAGGGCTGCAGTCCGTTCGCCGTATCTGCATTGGTGCAGGAGTAAGCGTTGCTCGCGGAAACGCCGTAGAGCATGCAACGCGTGGAGCTGATATTCGGTCCGTTCGAGTTCAGGTGCACGACGCCCGAGAATCCGGTCAGCACCGTCTTCGGCGAGAACTGGTACTGATAGAGAATCGAACCCGCGCTGCGTAAGTTGTAGTTGAAGGTCTGGTAGCCGTCTGACGTCATGTGATGCACATCAACATACAAGTTCGACTTGGGCGCGCTGCCGAACATTCCGAAGAGGCCGGAGTTGAATTCACCGTCGTAGATCTTGCTGTTCCATGTACCGTAGGAAACGCCACCACGAATGTCGAGCTCGCTGGTCAGCGGTTTCGACAGAAAGTGAATTGACCCGCCGAAGGGCGTGGGGCCATACGTCGAACCCGATCCCGGGCTGCGGTCGAAGTCTACGCCGCCAATCCACTGCACCGGGAAGAATGCCCATGAGTGGTGCGTCGGAGAATTTGTATCGTAGACAGGGATGCCGTCGAAGTCGATATCGTAATCGCCGTCAGGGAATCCGCGGAAGTAAGTCTTGCTCTGTCCCAGCCCAATTCCGTTCGAACTGGTCGTAAATGCACCGGGAACAATCTGCACCAGTTCGCCAAAGTCGGCCATCGGCGATGTAAAGTTCTCAATGTACTTGTTTGTGACAATTGACTGAGCAGAGCGCTCTTCAACAAAGCCGCCGCTGGGAGCGCTTTGGACGGCCGGGGAGTCGATGCCGGAATTCACCGTCACTTCCTGCACTACGGCGCTCATCTGCAGAGCCAATGTCACCTGCTGCGTTTGTCCCTCGGTGAGCGTGATGTTGGCTTTGGAGTTCACGGCAAATCCGTTGCCCAACGCCTCCAGCTTGTAAGTGCCGGCCGCAAGACCATCAATGGAATAGGTGCCGTCATCCTTCGCAGTGACCGTCTTTTTTTCGCCCGTGGCAACATTGGTCGCAGTCACGGTGGCATTGGGCACGTTTCCGCCCTGTGCGTCGTAGATGGTGCCTTCGAGTTTGGCGCCTGTAGTCTGCGCGTGGATATGAATTGCGGCGAAGGCGAGAAGGGCAAGCAGGAAAAGAACGCGTGCACGCAGCGGGCTGCGCACAGTTTGGTATGTCACGATTGTCCTCCAAAAGTGGGAATCTGTTGCTCTGTGGGTCCCAAATGAAAGCGAAACGCCAACTTTAGTGCTGACCCGACCGTAGCAAGCAAAGGTTGCGATGAAATTACACGCAGGTTAGAGCGAGGTTACAAACGGCTGAAGACGCCATAAAGTTCTGGCATTTTTCCACAATCTGAAACGAAGCCACCTCGGGTGACCCGCACCGCAATCGCCGGTGTACTCTGCTCGTAATGGCCGGGAAGACAAGTATGTATGCATCGCAACTTCGCTGGGAGTTGGCGCAGCGCAATCGCATCTACGCGCGCGGGCGCGCGCACGTGGAGAGCTATGGGAGCGCCCCGGTCATCGTGTATGAGCCGGACAGTGGCAGCCACGGCAATTTTTTTGACGCGGCCTACGCGGCCATCCTGGCGCGACCCGAATGGATGCGCCGCTTCGACAAAATCCACGCCCAGGCGGCTCGATCGCTGCCCAAACCACAATCCGATACGGCTAGGCGCTGGCGCGAGCTCGACTCCAGCATGAGCTCCGATGCGCTGCTGATGAACGTCTTCTGCACGCCCGGCGTCGCTGAATCTTCGGCAGTCCGGAACATGCTCGGCGTCGACGAGATCGCGGTGCCAATCTTCGGTTGGAAGGCCCGCGTTCCGCTTGCCAACGGCCGTTTCGACCGCACCGAGGCCGATCTCCGCTTCGGCTCGTTGCTCGTGGAGGCGAAGTTGACTGAAGGAGACTTCCAATCGCGTTCCGTGGCGATCGTTGAATCCTACCGAGATTTCGACGAAGTTTTCGACCGCGACCGGCTGCCGCGCACGGAAATCGCCGTCACACGCAGGATGCGGGCGAGCGAATACCCTGAGAACGCATCGCAGGAACTGGAAAGTCTTGTCGGCAATCCAGCTCTCTTCTCTCCTGTTGAGTCCAGTTTCCGCTCACCCGGCGATGAGGGTTACGCCGGCTATCAGCTCATCCGCAATGTGCTGGCTGCGTCTGCGGCAGGGGCAAGCTTCTGCGTCCTCCACGACGAGCGCCGACCCGACTTGCGCGAAGAGTGGTTCGAGGTGATGGCCGCCGTGAAGAGCGCCGACTTGCGCACCCGCCTGAAGGTGCTCACCTGGCAGGAACTGGCGGCTCTGCTTCCCGGCACGTTGCAGGAGTTTCTCGATCGGAAATATGGCATCGTCGCGCCGGGAATCGCAGATTGAAGCGGCAGCTTCGTCTTACAAGCCGAGGATTTTGCGGTTTCGGCTCGCATCCGCGCCACCCCCGGCGAAATCATCAAACGCCCGATCCGTCACGCGAATGATCTGTTCGCGCACAAACGCCGCGCCCTCGGTCGCGCCCACCTCAGGATGCTTGATGCAGCACTCCCACTCCACCACGGCCCATCCCGGATAGTCGTACTGCGCCATCTTGCTGAATACCTGTCCGAAGTCGATCTGCCCGTCGCCCAGCGACCGAAACCGCCCCGGCCGATCGATCCAGCTCTGATAGCCGCCATAAACGCCCGAGCGTCCGCTCGGCCGGAACTCCGCATCCTTCACATGAAATGCGCGCACGCGCTCGTGATAAAGATCGAGAAACGCTAGATAATCCATCTGCTGCAAAACCATGTGGCTCGGATCGTAGAGAATGCACGCGCGCGGATGATCGCCCGCCGCGGCGAGAAACCGCTCGAAGGTCGCGCCGTCGTGCAAATCTTCGCCGGGATGCAGCTCAAAGCACGCGTCTATTCCAGCCTCATCGAAAGCGTTCAAAATCGGCAGCCAGCGCACCGCAAGTTCCTTGAAAGCCTCGTCGATAAGTCCCGCGGGCCGTTGCGGCCACGGATAAAAGAAGGGCCACGCCAACGCGCCTGAGAACGTCGCATGCGCCTGCAAGCCCAGCCTGCGACTTGCTTGGGCTGCCCAACGCAGTTGCTGCACCGCCCATGCTGACTTTGCCTTCGCATTGCCGGCAAGCTCCGGTGGAGCAAAGCCATCGAGCAACGTGTCGAAGGCTGGGTGACTCGCCACCAGTTGCCCTTGCAGGTGCGTGGAGAGCTCCGTCACCGCGAGCCCGGCCTGTGCCGCAATCCCCTTCACCTCGTCGCAATACGCCTGGCTTTCCGCGGCGCGCTCCAGATCGAACAGCCTTCGATCCCAGCTAGGAATCTGAATGCCCACGTAGCCGTGTTTTGCCGCCCAGCCCGCCATGCCTTCCAAAGTACTGTACGGTGGCTGGTCGCCGGCAAACTGCGCCAGAAAAATTGCTGGCCCTTGAATCGTCTTCATGATTCGTTCCTCAATGTGTCGCGGCCTGAGGCGTCGTGACAAGATCGGTGCTCTTGCTCTTCGCGTCTTCGCCGTGGGTGAGCAGTTCGAAAGTCATCATGTGAATATCCACCGGCTCCGGCACACTCAGAATATGATCGAGCCACTCGCGCGTCTCCGGCAGCGATTGCCCAAGACGATTGTGATACTCGTTATACCCGATTCCGAAAGTGTATCCCTCGGCGTAGTGGACGTTGCCCCCGCACACCGTCTTTGGCGCCGGCTCCTTTCTTAGCAGCAGATGCGCATGAAACTCCAGCACCCCGATGAGCCGCTGCTCTTCACTCTCATACAATTTGTCGCCCTGGATATGCGCGGTTTCCGCGGCCGCCATGGTGGCAGCGATGGAGTAACCCGTGTGGCCCAGGTCGCGGCACGTCTCCGCCGCAATTCCATTCGTGCTCTCGTTAAATGTGGTCTGTCCGAACCAGCTTTGGTGAACCGAGGGATCCGGCGCGTGCGGATGGTCGCCATCCAGCTTGGCGTTGTAAAAATAGGTCGCCACGCGCTTCCGCCACATCTCTTCTGCATGATCCAGCAGCGCACGGTCGTCGGTGAAGACCGCAATGCCCATCATGCCCTCGATCATGCTCAGTTCCCAGTTTCCATTGGTCCCCGGTCCGCCATCGCGAATGTGCGGCAGAACAACCTGGGTAAGCATGGTGCTGAATGCCTGAATATCTTCGGGCTTCCATCCGGCGTGACTGTAACGGATGATCTCCGCCGCGCGTGGAAACGTCTCCGAACTCCACGCTGCCTGCAAGGGCGTATTACTGCCGGTGTATCCCTTCAGTTGTCGTGCATATGTATTCATAATGCGGATGGAGTTGTCCGCATAGCGATGATCGCCGGTGATCCACCACAACACCGCCTGCAGATACGCCGCGCTGGCGTCGGTATCCTCAGCGTGGCATCCATGATCGGGGCGCGAATACGGGCCGCAGTCAATGATTCCCGTCGCCGGCGGTCCCAGCAGTTTGTAATCGAACGCGGCCAGCGGGCTCGCCACGGCCTTCAGGTACTCGCCATAAATCGGCTCCTTCTTCACTTTCACCTGCCGCTTGATGAAATTCAGTTGTTCCCTGCTCACCAGCACGCCGGGATGCTTCATCCGTTGCGCATGCGCCACACAGCACAGGGCTCCCAGTAAAATCAAGACACTCAACCGCATCCGCATCGCCACCTCGCAGAAAATCTGCGCATTCAGTCCGTTCTTCTATCTTCAATTCCTAGGGAGCAATAGAAAGGTCGGTGCCCTTGCCCTTCGCATCCTCGCCTTGCGTCATAAGCTCGAAAACAACCATGTGAAAATCCACTGGCTCCGGCAAGGTCAACACATGATCCAGCCACTGCCGAGTCTCAGGCAGTGATTGCCCCAGGCGTTTGTGGTACTCGTTGTACCCGATGCCCAGCGTGTTTCCATCCCCGTAGTGAACGGTTCCGCCGCACACCGCAGTCGGCACTGGTTCCGTTCTCAACAGCAGATGGGCGTCGAATTCCATCGCTGTAATCAAGCGGGTCTCTTCGCTCTCGTAAAGTTTGTCTCCCTGGATATGAGCGGTCTCGGCAGCGTTCAACGTTGCGGCGATGCCATATCCTGTATGCCCCAAGTCGCGGCACGTCTCCTGCGCGATGCCGCTGGTGCTCGCGTCAAAAATCGTCTGTCCGTTCCAGGTGGTCCGGTCAGTGCCGCGCGGCAGTGGCTTCGCATGGTCGCCGTCGATTTTGAAGTTATAGAAATATGCCGGCACGCGCTCATGCCACATCTTCTCCGCGTAGTCCAGCAGCGTGCGATCGTCTGTGAATACCGCAATGCCCATCATGGCTTCGACCATGCTGAGTTCCCAATTGCCGTTCTTTGGGGATCCATCGTGGATCAGCGGCAGGTTCAACTTGGTCAGCATGTCACTGAACGCCTGTACATCCTCGGCCTTCCATCCCGCGTGACTGTAACGGATAATCTCCGCTGCCCTCGGCCACATCTCGCCGGACCACGCCGCCTGCAAGGGAGCATTGCTGAGCGTATATCCCTTCAACTGATGGCTGTAAGTATTCATGATGCGGATGGAGTTATCCGCATAGCGATGGTCGCCGGTAATCCACCAGAGCACCGCCTGCAAATACGCCGCAGTCGCGTCAATATTCTCGGCATGACAGCCATGGTCCGGCCTGGAATACGATCCGCATTCGATGATGCCGGTCGCCGGCGGTCCCTTCATCGTATAGTCCAGCGCGGCATACTGGCTGGCGACTGCTTTCTGGAACTCGCCGTATATCGGCTCCTTCCTTTCCTGCACCTGTTTCTTGATGAAATTCAGCTGCTTTCCGCTCACCAGCACGCCAGGATGCTTCATGGCTTCCGCCTGTGCCACACCGCACCATGCTGCCAACACAATCAGGATCCCCAGCCGCACTCGCATCGCCACCGCCCGAATAATTTGCGCTTCCAGATCGCAGGGAAGTATAGCAGCCACAGCGAGTCTCCTGCGCCCGACTCAGTTCGCTTCCGGCAGCTCCGCATGGTCGATCACGATCACATCCACGGGTAACTTCGCGCCTTCAAGCTTCAGCCCCAGCTGTTGCGGAAGCGCCTCAAGAAGATTGGGCGCGGCCGTATCGGGCAACTCCGTCATGCCCAGCGCATCCGGCTCCTCGCGCGTGAATGCGATCTGAATATTGTAGACACCGGTCAGTCCGGTCTGGTCAACAATTGGCCGGTTCATAACAATGCGCTGCAGCTCGCCAATGAAATCGGCGATCGACGCGTTCACGCCACGCCCGTACATCGTTTGTCCCGGTGCGCCGCCCAGAGCCATGCTCTGGTGAGCTTTGACATTACCGTCTCCCGGCGTGAGCTTGGGGCCGCCTTTGGCGATTTCAAGTGCGAACGCCGGCATCTCTCGCTTTTCGTGATGGATCTGAAGCTGGAACCGCTCGATCAGCAGCTTCTGCACCGCGATCTTCCACTGGTGTTGGTTCGGGATGCCATCGCCATCAATCTCGCCGTTGATATCGAATCGCGCATCGTCCATCCACGGCGGACCTCCCAGAACCTGCTTTGCCTGCAGGCCCCATGCCCACTGGATCAGGTACTTGAGATTCATATTCATGGTGAAGAAGCGCCTGTCATTCATCGACCATCCTCGAGCGCAGCACTTCGCTGGATCGCTCGGCTTGATTGTCGCAACCTCGAACTCCGGCTCGCCTCCGTTCGGTGAGCTCCATGGCGCCGGAGCAGTCGGCACTTCTTGCGTAGCCGCCAGCGGCACACCAGCGTTCTGCGCGATCGCTGTCGCGCAGCCAAATACGAGACCAATGCCGGCAATCGTGACACGATTTCGCATCTCCCCTCCTGTCTCTCAAACGGAGAGAGCTGCTCTTAGAAATCCACCCAGCCTTCTTTGCGGTTGCTCTCGATGGCGCGCTCGATAAAGCGCATCCCGCGCACGCCCGCTTCAATCCCCGGCAGCGTAGCCGGCAGCGGATGAGCCCGTCCGTCTTTCCACGCCAAGAGCGCGTCGGCAAACTCGCGATAAAGTACGGCAAAGGCTTCGAGATACCCCTCGGGATGCCCAGCCGGCACACGCGCCGCTGCCCGCGCGTCGGCACTGAGATAACCCATCGCCGCGTGATGAATCTCCTCCGGCTTGTCGAGACCCTTAACGATCAGCCGGTTCGGATCCTGCTGCCGCCATGCCAGCGAGCCCTTCTCGCCGTAGATGCGCAGATGCACCTCGTTCATCTCGCCAGCGGCCACTTGCGAGCAGGCCAGCGTGCCGGCAGCGCCGTTGCTCATGCGCAGAAACGCATTGCAGTCGTCGTCAAGCCTGCGTCCCGGCACAACCTTGCGTAAAGCCGCGTTGATCGCCGTTACCTTCAGGCCGCTGATGTACTCGAGCAAGTGAAAGGCGTGCGTGCCAATGTCGCCGATGGCGCCACCTGCACCGCTTTGTGCGGGATCGGCGCGCCACGCCGCCTGCTTATGTCCAGTAGTCTCGAGGGGGCCGCTCAGCCAGCCTTGAAAATACTCCACGGCAACCTTGCGAATCGCTCCCAGCTTTCCCGCGGCGCACATCGTCCGCGCCTCGCGAACCATCGCGTAACCCGCATACGTGTGCGTCAATCCGTACGGCAAGCCGCTCATTTCAACCGCTGCCTCCAGTTTGAGCGCTTCCTCATACGTCGCAGTCGCCGGCTTGTCGCTCATCACGGGAATGCCCGCTTCCAGAGCCGCCAGCGCCACGGGCAGATGCACATGATTCGGCGTCACGATCGCCACAAAGTCGATTCCGTCTGCCCGCTTGCGCTCGGCCCCGATCATCTGCTGGTAGTCCGTATAGGCGCGCGCAGGATCGATGCGAAAACTTACCCCCGCCTCCCGCGACCGCTCCGGCGATTGCGAAAACGCGCCCGCAACCAGCTCGATTCTTCCGTCCAACTCCGCGGCGATGCGATGCACCGGACCAATGAAGGCCCCCGGCCCTCCGCCCACCATACCCATCCGCAATTTGCGTGCTTCCGCCACAGTTCCTCGCTCCCTCGGTCCTTGTCTTCTTGCTCCCTCGCTCCCTTGCTCCCTCGTTCCCTGCCTCTCAGCAGTTGACTCCGCTAGCCAGGTACCCGCCATCCACGACAATCACTTCGCCTGTCACGAACGACGCCGCCTCCGACGCCAGAAAAATCGCCGGCCCCACAATCTCAACTCCCTTTCCGAATCGGTGCATCGGCGTCCGCATTAGGATCTCGTTGCCGCGCGGTGTGCCCTCCACAAGCGGCAAACTCATGTCCGTGGGAAACAGACCCGGCGCGAGCGCATTTACGTTCACGCCCGTCTCCGCTAGCTCAATCGCCAGCGTCTTGGTCATCGAAACCACTGCGCTCTTGCTTGCCGCATACGGCGCTACCTGGTAGAAACCGCGAAACGCCGTCATCGACGCAATGTTGATGATGCGCCCATAGTGCGCCGCGACCATCGAGCGCCCGAAGATCTGGCAGGCGCGCATGGTTCCCGTCAAATTGGTCTCGATAATCTTCGACCAATCCGCCTCATCCGCTTCGAGCGTCGGCATCTTTTTTGTCATGCCGGCCCCGTTCACCAGGATGTCGACTTTGCCGAAGGTCTCGATCACTGCATCGTGCAAGTGCTGGATGGAACCGCGGTCCAGCACGTCGCTCGTGATGCGCAGTGTGCGACGGCCCAGCGCCTCAATCTCCGCGGCGACCGCATTTACCTGCTCCTGCCGCCGCGAACTCGACACCACGTCCGCGCCCGCGGCCGCGTATGCCAGCGCAATTTCGCGGCCCAGGCCGGTTGTCCCACCAATCACCACCGCAACGCGCCCGCTCAAATCAAACAGTTCCAGCCCCTTCAATGCATCCTCCAGAAATATGTAGCGCCGGTCTCTAGACCGGCTGTCGTGCGGGCGTCCTCGCCCGCACAACTTGCCTTTGCCAATAGCCTAATTGATTGCTCGCTCCACGGTCGCGCGTGAATTGCCCCACTGACCGCACCAACCCTCCTGCGCTAAAGTATTGAGTGACCATGAACTCTCTATCGATTCCTGATTCCAACCGCCGCTGGGACTGTCTCAGCCTCGGCGAAGTCATGCTTCGCCTCGATCCCGGTGACATGCGCATCCACACCGCGCGCCACTTCCAGGTTTGGGAGGGTGGCGGCGAATACAACGTAGCGCGCGGCCTGCGCCGCTGCTTCGGCCTCCGCGCCGCCATCGCCACGGCCCTCGCCGATAACCCCGTCGGCCGCCTCGTCGAGGACTTCATCCTCCAAGGCGGCGTCGATACCTCGCTCATCCGTTGGATTCCCTACGATGGTGTCGGCCGCGCCGTGCGCAACGGTCTCAACTTTACTGAGCGCGGCTTTGGCGTGCGTGCTGCCGCCGGTTGTTCAGACCGCGGCCACACCGCCGTCAGCCAGATCAAGCCCGGCGACTTTGACTGGGAGGCGATCTTCGGCCCTGCCAACGGCTCACGGTGGCTTCATACCGGGGGAATCTTCGCTGCGCTGTCTGCGTCCACTGCCGAGGTTGCTGTGGAAGCCATGGATGCCGCGCGCAAATATGGCACGCCCATCTCCTACGACCTGAACTTCCGCGATAGCCTTTGGAAGAGCATCGGAGGCAAACCAAAAGCCCAGGAAATCAATCGCGCCCTCGTGGGCAAACTCGATGTGCTCCTGGGTAACGAAGAAGATTTCTCCTCGATGCTCGGCATCAAAATCAAGGGTGTTGGCGAGGACTTCGCCGAGCTGCCCATCGCCGGATACGAAGAAATGCTGCGCGAAGTCGCGGCCGCGTATCCCAATCTCAAGCTCGTGGCCAGCACCTTGCGCGCCGCGCAAACCGCAAGCCGCAATGCCTGGGGCGCCATCGCACTCTACGAAGACAAGATCGTCCACGTTCCGCAACGCGAAATCGACATCTTCGACCGCGTGGGCGGCGGCGACAGCTTCGCCTCCGGCCTCGTCTATGGCATGCTCGCGGGCAAAGGCATCGATTGGGCCATCCAGTGCGGCGTCGCGCACGGCGCTCTTGCCATGACCACCCCCGGCGACACCAGCATGGCGACGCTTCCTGAAGTTGAACGCATCATGAAGGGCGGCTCCGCGCGCATTGCGCGCTAGGTGGCGGTTCTTGTTGAATCGCGGTTTTTCTAACTCCGCTAGCGCCGCTAGCTCCTCTGAAAGGAACCAATGTCCGAAACCACCCAGCAAATCATCGAACGCGTCGGCCTCATTCCCGTTCTGCGCGCCAAGAGCGTTGCCCAGGGCCGCGCCGTAGTCGACGCCATGATCGCCGGCGGCGTCACCGTTGTTGAAGTCACCATGACCGTTCCCAACGCCGTCGATCTGTTGAAGGAACTCAATAAGGAATACGGCTCGAAGCTCCTTCTCGGATCAGGCACCGTCACCACCGCCGATCAAGCCCAGGCCACCATCGATGCCGGCGCGGAGTTCGTCGTAAGCCCCAGCCTCCACCCTGAAGTCATCGCCATCACCAGGAAGAACAACAAAATCTCGTGCCCCGGCTCGCTCACACCCACAGAGGCCATTACCGCGTGGAACGCTGGCGCAGACTACGTGAAGATCTTTCCCTGCTCCGCTGTCGGCGGCGCAAGCTATCTCAAATCTCTGCTCGCGCCCTTTCCGCATCTCAAGCTCATTCCCACCGGCGGCGTCACGTTGCAGACTGCCGAAAGCTTCATTAAGGCCGGCGCGCGCGCCCTCGGCGTAGGCAGCGACCTCGTCAATCTCGCCGCCGTCGACGCGGGCCATCCAGAAGCCATCACCGAAACCGCCCGCGCGTATCTGAAGGTGCTAGCCGACGCGCGTAAAAACTAGCGCGTCCACCAATATGCCCGCTCAGTCAGATCCATTTCGCCTCGACCACCGCATCGCCCTCGTCACCGGCGGCGCCAGCGGCATTGGCGAAGCCACCGTCAAAGAGCTAGCGCGCGCAGGCGCCGAGGTCTGGATCGCCGACATCAATTCCCCCGCTGCTGAAGCCCTCGCGGCCACACTTCCCTCTGCCCGCGCGCTGCACATCGACGTCACAAGTCCCAAATCGATTGCCGCAGCCCTGGCGCAGCTCGAATTCCTCGACATTCTCGTCAACAACGCGGGCATCGGCCACGTGGGCTCCATTGAAACCACCGATCCTGAAGATTTCGATCGCCTGATGAACGTGAATGTCCGCTCCGTCTATCTCGTCACGCGCGCATTTCTTCCCTTGCTGCTCTCTGCAAGCGAGCGTCACGAGGCCCTGGGCGCGATCGTCAATGTCGCCTCCGTTTCCGGCCTCGTCGGCATCAAGCAGCGCTTCGCTTATTGCACAAGTAAAGGCGCCATCGTCGCCATGACGCGCCAACTCGCCGTCGAATACCCGAAAACCTTACGCGTCAACGCCGTCTGCCCCGGCACCGTGCAAACGCCTTTTGTCGAGGGCTACCTCGACAAATTCCACAAGCAAAATAAAGAGGAGACGCGCGCCGAGCTTCGTGCCCGTCAGCCCGTCGGCCGCCTCGGCAAACCTGAAGAGGTCGCCTCTGCCATTCGTTATCTTGCCAGTGACGAAGCCGCCTTCGTCACCGGCTCGCTGCTCACAATCGATGGCGGCTGGACGGCTGCCTGATTTCGCGCATCGAACCATTGCAGGAGACTACTTATGCATCTCATCTCATTTTCCTCCGCTGACAGCCACGTGCCGCGCCCCGGCGTACTGCTTCAGCAAAGCGGCACGGTCATCGACCTCGGACCGGCCTACGACGACACTCTCGCCGTAATTGCCGCGGGCATTACCGCCATCGACAAGCCGGGCGCCTACCCCACCCACAAGCTCAGCGAAATCCGTCTGCTCGCGCCGCTCACGAATCCCTCGCGCATCTTTGCCATTGGTTTGAATTACCGCGACCATGCCGCTGAATCCAAGATGGCGCTGCCCTCCGCACCCGTCGTCTTCTTCAAAATGCCCACCGCCATCGTCGGCCCGGGCGACGACATCGTGCTGCCCAACAACTCTACCGAGCCCGACTACGAAGCCGAACTAGCCTTCGTCATCGGCAAGGGCGGCTATCGCGTCCCTGCCACGGCGTGGCGCGAGCACGTCTACGGTTACACCATCATCAACGATGTGAGCGCGCGCGATGTGCAGCGCGCCACTTCGCAATGGTCGCTCGCCAAGAGCTTTCCCACCTATTGCCCCATGGGACCCGACATCGTCACCGCGGATGAGATTCCCGACCCACACCAGCTCGCCATCTCACTCAGCATCGACGGCGAGATTTTGCAAAACTCGAACACGCGCGAGTTGATCTTCAAAATCCCCGAACTCATCGAATACATCTCGTCCATCACGCCGCTGTTGCCCGGCGACATCGTCTCCACCGGCACGCCTTCGGGCGTAGGCATGGGTCGCACGCCGCAGCGCTGGCTCCAACCCGGCGAAACTGTGACGGTAACGATAGAGGGCCTTGGCTCGCTCACCAATCCCGTGGTTGCAGAGTGAACTGAATTTTGAAGAACACCCTCGACGTATGAAGTCGATTAAGCGTTCTCGGCGGCAACCTCTTCCGGGTCCATCTGCGATCCCAACCAGGCGTAAAGCGCGATACCAACAAAGCAAGCCGCGGGCACAATGTAGCCGGCTGAAATGCTCACTCGATCGGCCACTCTTCCCATCAGCAGCGTGATCAGCGCGCCACCGATAATCGCCATAACAATGCAGGCTGCGCCGCTCTTGGTGCGAGCACCCAGGCCTCTCGTGCCCAGCGCGAAAATCGAAGGAAACATGGTGGACATCAGGAAGGTTGCGGCGACCAAAGAGTAGACGCCCAACCACCCCGGCCTCATAACCACTACGCAGCAAATCACCGTATTGAGTGCAGCATAGGTTCCCAGCAAGTGGTGTGCAGGTACGAAGTTCAACAACCATGCGGAAAAAAACCGGCCCGCGGTAAACGCGACCAATGCGCCTGTGAGCCAATATCCCGCCTGCCGCTCCCCAATCCCCGTTCCAGAAATCACATAGGGAATCATGTAGCTCCAGATGCCGACTTGCGCCCCCACATAAAGGAACTGCGCCATCACCGCAAACACAAAGTGCTTTCGCTTCCATAGCGGCTTGGAGTGGTCGCTGGCGAGCGAGTTCTGCGAGTAGTCGAGACCCGTATGCGGGAACGGTGTCCGCGCTATGAGAACAGCCCAGAAGAGCACAACCGCCCCGAGGATAAGGTATGGCGCAACCACACGGAGAGTTTCCGACTTTAGATAGCCTTGATAGGTTCCTGCGGCCTGCATGGCTGCAACCTGGGCTGGCTTCAATTCAATTCCTGAGAAGATGAACCGGCTCCCAATCAGCACAGCAGAGATGCTACCCAGCGGGTTGAACGCCTGCGCGAAATTCAGGCGACGTGCCGCGCTGCGAGCGTCTCCGATTTGCAGAGTAAAAGGGCTCGCTGCCGTTTCCAGAAAGGCCAGTCCCATGGCAATCACGAACAGCGCCGTCAGAAAGAACCAGTATTGACCAACGATCGCCGCAGGCCAAAACAAAAGGCAGCCCGCGCCATAGAGACAAAGCCCAACCAAAATCCCGGCCTTGTAGCCCGCCCGCCGCATCAACTGCGCAGCAGGCATCGCCAGCAGAAAATATCCCAGGTAAAAAGAAAATTGCACCAGACCCGCCTGAAGCCGGTTGATCTCGAACGACTTCATAAACTGGCGAATCAAAATGTCATTGAAGTTATTGGGCACACCCCATAGAAAGAAAAGTGTCGTCACCAAAATGAACGGCAGCAGCCTTCCTGCCGGAATCAACGGCGCTTCAATGTCTTCATGCTGCGACGGCGAGTTTCCTTGCCCTGTGTCGCGCGTATCTGTCGGCCCGACGGAAAAACTCAAAATACACTGCTCCTTTTGCCCGGCAGTCCGTGTAGAGACGCCGGCTCCCAACCCTGGCTTTTTTAGAGCGGCCTGTCTGATCCCTCTCGGCAGGCACTCACCTTTGTATCGAATCCGGCTTTGGACTGGCAAACTCGTAACCGTTCGCGTTAACGCTACGCTCTCAAGCAATCACAAGCCGCCCCGCTGCGAATTGCCGCCTCCTATTGCGTCGCCATCGCGTTTGGCGCGCCTATAATCTGCGGTGTACCGCCAGTCTCAAGGCTCGTGTAGCGCCGGTCTCCAGACCCGCACCTCTCATGACAGTCTCCATCGAATCCGCGCGGCGCTTTTATGCCGAGCAGTTGCGCCGTCTCAACGGCATCTCCTCGCCAAACATCTTTGCCGCTTTCGCAAGCGTGCCACGCGAGCGCTTCGTGGGGCCCGGCCCATGGGTCATTCAAAACAGCGGCGACAGCGGATTCACCGCGGACGCCGACCCCACCCACCTCTACCGCGACGCTCTCATCGTGCTCGACGAAGCGAAGCGCCTCAACAACGGCCAGCCCAGTCTGTGGGCCATTCACCTCGACCTGCTGAGTATCCAACCCGGCAATCGCATTCTCCACCTCGGCTGCGGCACCGGCTACTACACCGCTATCCTCGCCGAGCTCACCGGCCCCGCCGGCAAAGTCACCGCGATCGAAGTTGAGGACGATCTGGCAGCCCGTGCGCGCGTCGCACTCGAGCCATGGCCGCAAGTCACCGTGATCCATGCCGACGGTTCACGAGGTCCCTTCGAGCCTGCAGATGCAATTGTCGTCAGCGCCGGCGCCACGCATCCTCTGCCTGCATGGCTCGCGGCCGTCAAACCTTCAGGCAAGCTCCTCTTTCCACTCACCCCCACGCGAGGGCCCGGTGCCATGGTGCACCTGGTCCGCACCAGTGCGGACCTCTTCGTGGCCACGCTGCGAGGCTCGGTTTTCTTTGTCGATTTCGGAGGAGCGCGCGATCCCGCCATCAGCAGCGAATTAACCCTGGCGCTTCAGCGCGATGAAGGCGCCGGCGTGCGCTCCCTGCGTTGCGATCTTCACGCGAAGGACGAATCCTGCTGGCTGCACAGCAACGGCTGGTGCTTCTCGCGACGCAGCGCAGTCGCGGCAGAAGCCGGCTGACTGGTTTACAGCATGAAGAAGTAACCCAACTAATTAGTCTTTGCCTTAGTCTTTGCCGCGTATTCCGCTTCCGTCATGTCCGAGGATTCGCCGGTGCCAAGGTCCACGCGGAGATATCCCATGAACGTCCCAAACTGAAATCGAGCGTAAACCGCGTCTTGCTGGTGACCTGGTTTAATGGAGATGTTTCCTGTACCGTCAGCACTTACCGTTAACGGCTTCTCGGGCTGACCAGGTGCGGAAACGTAGTAAACCTTTGCACCGGGAGTCACCCTGATCGCAACTGTAGTAGCAACAGCAGCGCGGATTTCCCCGGTACCATAGGTCCCCACCAGATTGCAGCCGAAGTCGAGTTGCTCCAGCGTTAGGATCTTTCCAGATGGCGTCTTGCTCTCGTCCGTGTACTCCAGATCGTCCAATAGCTGGGGAATACTCGCTGCGTCCACTTCGCTGAATGTGACCAAGGCAGAATTAGACCCAGTCCATTTCACACCCTGCGCATCGTATTTGGCGAGAACCCCCTCGATCCGTTTCTTTTCTACGTCAGGGCCTGTCAGGTACATAAGATTTTTGAACTGAATCGATCCACCAACAGTCATCCCGTTCACGGGCGCCCCGCATGCCACGGTAGCAGCTGGCCCCGGAGCAGGAGTGGTTGCTGTGCCCTGGGTCGCAGGGCTGCTTGGCCCTTGGGAGACGTTTGTCATGGAAGGCGCAGCGTGCACCGTCTGCAGGATATTCAGAATTTGGGGTTCGCCGATTTGGCGCTTGGCCGCCAGGCTCAGTGGCGATTCGGGATCTTTAATCTGCGGCGTTTTGGGATCTTCAAAATGATGGGAAATGGCGTCGACGTTGGCGCCGTGCTGCACTAACAGCCTGACCACATCAATTTTCCCTTGGAGAGTCGCAAGGAAAAGCGCTGTCGAATCCTCATTGTCCTTTGCTTCTAAGGTGGCATTATGTTCCAGTAGAATTCTCACGATTTCGGTGTTGCCGGAGCTGGCCGCCGCCAGCAACGCATCCAGGCCACCACAGCATGTGTCATCGACCTTGGCGTCATTATCCAGGAGCAGCTGCACCACCTGGCTATTGCCTTGAAAACCCGCCGACCATATGAGCGGGGTCATGCCTAAGTCGCATTGCGGACCAGACGCTTCGTTGACATTGGCTCCATTTTTCAGTAAGAGGCCAATAATATCGGTGTTGCCCCCGATGGTCGCGGTCATAAGCGCGTTGCAGCCATTGGTTTCGTCGGAGGCACTCACACGAGCACCGTGCAGAAGGATCTTTTTAGCCTTTTCTTGATCGCCTGATTTAATGGCCTGGATGAGCACATAATCCGGGACCAGGGTTGCGTAAGGAGCCTGACCCTCCGTCCGAAGACAGAACGACAAAACGATGGTGGAGAGGATGGCTGCCGCAATGGTTCTTTTCATCGCTTCCTCCGTTCAAGCATCAGCTACAGTCGGATGGTTGCTGCGCTAATACCTATAAAGCCGGAATTCAGGCCCGAGCGTCGCTCGCCCTCATCACCTCGACCCCAGCAGCGCCGGGCGTTTCCAATCAATTTTCCTAAACGGGGAACCGGCCCCATCCTCTATCTGCCGTGACCAATTGAAAGGGGGACCGCCAAGAACATTACAACACGCGAGCCAGCCATTTGCCGGTATGCGAATGCAAATTACTTGCAATCTCTTCGGGAGGCCCCTCGGCAACAATTTTGCCACCGCCTTCGCCACCCTCCGGCCCGAGATCGATCACCCAGTCAGCGCTTTTGATCACGTCCAGGTTGTGCTCGATCACGATCAGCGAACCGCCGCCGTCAATCAGCTTGCGAAAGGCAGTCAGCAGCTTCGACACATCGTCGAAATGCAGCCCCGTCGTCGGTTCATCGAGGATATAGAGCACGCGGCTGGCCTGTGAAGGCTTGGCCGTCGCATTCACCGCGCGCACTGAGGCCAGATGCGCGGCCAGCTTCACGCGTTGCGCCTCACCGCCCGAAAGCGTCGTCGCTGACTGCCCCAGGCGCAAGTAGCCGAGCCCGATTTCATCCAGCACCGCCAGCTTTTCCAGCAGCTTGGTCTGCCCGGCAAAGAAGCGCAGCGCCTCCTTCACCGTCATCTGCAGCACGTCGTGAATGTTCTTCCCCTTGTACAGCACTTCCAGAATGCGAGGCTGGTAACGAGTGCCGTTGCAGTCCTCGCAAGGCAGCTCCACGTCGGCCAGGAACTGCATCTCCACGGTCACCGTGCCGTCACCTTCGCAGGTGTTGCAACGCCCGCCGGGCACGTTAAACGAAAAGTGTCCCGGCGTGAGCGAGAGCCGCTTGGACTCCGGCTGCGAAGCAAAGAGTTCGCGAACCAGATCGAAACCCTTGATGTACGTGATGGGATTCGACCGCGGCGTGCGCCCGATGGGCGTCTGGTCCACGAGCACCACGTCATTTAAGCGCTCGGCGCCAGTCAAAGAAGCAAAAACCCCGGAGGGGTCGCCGCCATCGGTCTGCCCAAGCGCCTGCGCCACGGCGCGATACAACACTTGGTGCACCAGTGTCGATTTGCCCGATCCGGAAACTCCCGTCACCGCGACCAGCATTCCCAGCGGAATCGTCACGTCCAGACCGTGCAAATTGTTGGCTCGCGCTCCCTTCAGCACCAGCTTCTCGCGTCCCGGCTCCCGGCGTCGCGTGGGCACGGGAATCGCAATCTTCCCGCTCAAATATCGTCCGGTCAGCGATGCCGGATTGGCCTCGATCTCGGCAAGCACGCCCTCTGCCAGCAGCTTCCCGCCGAACTCGCCCGCCCCCGGACCCAGATCGAGCAAATGATCGGCCGCGCGCAAAATGTCAGCATCGTGCTCGACAACCAGAATCGTGTTTCCCAGGTCGCGTAGCTCTTCGAGAATGTGAATCAGCCGCGTCGTGTCGCGCGTGTGCAATCCAATCGAAGGTTCGTCAAGCACATAGAGCGCGCCCACCAGCCGCGACCCCAGCGAAGTCGCCAACTGAATGCGCTGCGCCTCGCCGCCCGAGAGCGTCGACGCCAAGCGATCCAGCGTCAGGTATTCCAGCCCCACCGCAACCAGAAAACTAAGCCGCTGCCGTACTTCCGTGAGGATCGGCCCCGCAATCTCCTCCTGCATCGGCGAAAGCTTGAGTGCGTCGAAAAACTCCTGCGCCTGCGCAATGGTCAACGCCGTCGCCTGGCAAATGTTCTTGCCGTCAGTCTTTCCATTGCCGATGCGCACCGCCCGCGCCTCGGCCCGCAACCGCTGCCCGCGGCAATCCGGGCACTCCGCGTAGCCGCGATACTTCGACAGCATCACGCGCACGTGCAGCTTGTACTTCTTGCGCTCCATCTGAGCAAAGAAGCCCATCACGCCCGCAAATCCATCTTTGCCACGCAGCACAGTCTCGCGCGCCGCTTCCGGCATCTCGCGCCACGGCACGTCCAGCGGCACGCCCAGTTCAGCCGCGCGCTTTTTCAGTTCAGTGAACCATGGCCGGTATTTGGGCCGATTCCACGGATCGATCGCGCCGCCCTGCAAGGTCAATGCCGGGTCCGGAATCACAAGATTCAGGTCGTAGTCCACGGTGTTGCCGAATCCCTGGCAGCGCGGGCACGCGCCAAAGGGATTGTTGAAGCTGAACAGCCGCGGCTCCGGCTCGCGCCCCGGCCGATGGCACTGGGTGCACTCATACGCCCCGGAAAACCGCAGCCGCCTGCGCTCAGCCGTCTCGTCGCGCGGCGTCTCTTCGAAGATGACCTCGCCCGCTTCGCGATACGCCGTCTCCACGGCATCCACAATACGCACGCGATTGTCCGCACTAACGACGATTCTGTCCAAGAGTGCAAAGAACGGAGAACTCAAATCCAAATCTACGAGCGACTCCGGCGTGGAGAACTCAAAGATTCTTCCGTCCTGCCACAGCCGGTTGAATCCGCTCGACCGCAAGTCGGCCAACCGTGCCTTCATCACCTCGACATGCGCTGTATCGCCAGCCTTCGCCGACGTCTTGGCTTTAGCCGGCTTTCTTGCCGCGCGGCCCGCGGTTTTCTCCGGCTTGGCTTCCGTCTCCGCCGCAGGAGCCGCGCTCATTGCGGGAAACAGCACATTCAGCCGCGTTCCCTCGCCCAGCGCGAGCACTCCTTCCGCCGCCTCGTCCACCGAATTGCGTTTCACCAGTCCGTCGCAATAAATGCAGTGCACTTCTCCGCAGCGCGCGTAAAGCAAGCGTAGGTAATCGTAGATCTCCGTCGCCGTCGCTACTGTCGAGCGCGGGTTGCGCGTAGTGTTTTTCTGCTTGATGGCAATGGCCGGAGCCAACCCGTCGATCACGTCGGCATCCGGCTTCTCAATCCGCTCCAGAAACTGCCGCGCGTAAGCCGATAGCGACTCCACATACCGCCGCTGTCCCTCGGCATAGATCGTGTCGAAGGCCAGCGAGCTCTTGCCCGATCCCGACACGCCGCTGATCACCGTCAGCTTGCCATGAGGGATATCGCACGAGAGATTCTTCAGGTTGTGTGTCCGCGCGTTGCGGATGATGATGGAATCGTTCAAGAGGAAGTCTGCCGGCAAAGAATTGTCCGGCGACGACACAGACGCCTCTGCGAGGCTCGGAGCGCAACCGTCCATTTTCTATTATAAATTGCGCCGCAAGCCTCTCCCGTGGTCACGGGTAGCCGGGAAGGTTTGACACGTCGTTTGCGCCTCAGGCGTGATTTACGCTGCTAAAGGCACTCCGCCTACAAGACGTGCCGCAGTGCCGGCGAAGCTCACCTGGGCGATTTCTGCACCCTCTTCGCGGTTCAGCACGCTGGCCAGCCCGATCAGGGCGCCCGATGCACAAGCGGGGCAATAACTCGCGCAGTTGCCAACGCAAAGGCAGTCCGCGCACAGATACGCACAGGTCAGGGGCATATGTTGCATTGAGTTGAAGGTCATGGGCTCACTCCTTCGGTCGTCGCATCCTTGGAGATGATGGCTCACAGGGGGATCTTCGAGAGAACTGCCCCTCACAGCTCTCTATGTCAGGATGGATGCAACCTGTCTGCCCCAAGTTGCCTTTTACTTCCCTCCGCGCAGATGGGCTGAGCCCTGATCGCCTCCGTGGCAAGAAATTTTCGCAAAGACGTGCGTCAAGCCGCAATCCGCGCACAGCTATCCTCACGCCGGCTGCATGCGCTCAAGCCCGGAAGGCGCATACCCACATGCCGAACCATCGTCCCCGGAGACTCGTGTCTCTGCCATTCCGTGGGAATGAATTCAGTGAGGGCTTGCTATTTCGAGAAAATCGGCCTGTCGCCGTCGGAGTCCTTCTCGACCTGTGAGGACCTCCTCGCGAGTTTTTCAGCGAGGCGGTCCACTCGTTCCCGCGGTGAACCATCCTCGTTGGTTTCATCTTCCAGATTCGACTCTTCTGGATTCTCAAACTGCGGTTCCCTATCTCGAGACTCTGCGCTCATGGTCAGTCCCCTCCTGTCGATGTGGCCCTCTTTTTTTGAAGGCTTTGATCTGCATAGATGCCGCGCCCATGCCGCTGGTTTTCCTGAAGTCGCATTTCCGCGCTCCCCTTCGCCAAATCCCGGCGAGGTCTCCCGCCCCTGGACTTCCCTGCCAGTTACACTGTTAGTTGAGGAACTTCGTGCTTCGTATTGCCTTTTTCGCCCTGCTTTTTGCTTTCATCTCCGGCCCCACGCTCGTCTCCGCACAGAATCCTGCATCGCAGCCCGCCGCTGCGTCGCCCCAGCCGTCAGCAAAGCCCCCGCAGCCTCAGTCCATCTCCGCTGAACTCGTCGCCGCCGAATCGGCCATTGCTAGCTCCGACTGGAGGACCGCCAAAGGAAATCTCGACGCCTATCTCACCGCTCATCCCACCGATGCGCGCGCGCTATTCGATGCTGGCTACGTTGCAGACGCGCAGAATCGCCTGGACGACGCGGCCGCCTTCTATCGCCGCGCCATCACAGCCAATCCCAATTCCTTTGAGGCGCACCTCTCGCTGGGTCTGCTTCTCGCCCGCCAGAACAAGCTGGACGAAGCCCGTCCCGAAATCGTCGCCGCCACAACACTGGACCCCGGCGATGCCGGCCCGGAACTCAAGGCCCGCGCCTGGCGTGCTCTGGCGCGCATCGATCGCGCCTCCGACCCCGCTGCCGCCTCGAATGACCTGCTCCAAGCCTTGAAGCTTTCGCCGGAAACTCCTCAGGACACGCTGCTTGCTGCCGAGTTAGCCGAACAAGCCGGCCAGAATGACGCCGCCGAAACCGCATATCGCCGCGTCCTCGCGAAAGATCCCCACTCTGTCCCCGCTAACGCCGGCCTGGCGCACCTCCTCATCGCGCGCAAGCAATATCCCGACGCCGAAACTCTTCTCCGCGCCGCGCTCACAAGCGCCCCCGACGATCCCACGCTCAACGCGCAATTGGCCACCGTGCTCGTCGCAGAGAACAAGGCTGAAGCCGTGCCCCTCCTCCAAAAACTCCACGCCGCGCACCCGGCAGACCCGGCCATCACGCGCATGCTGGCCGAAGTGCTGTCCGTAGCCGGTGATGATGCTGGCTCCGATCAGCTCTACATCCAACTGCTCGCCGCAAGCCCGCTAGACGCCGATCTGCTGGTTGCCCACGGCCAGAACCTCGTCCGCCTCGCGCGCTTTGCTGAAGCGTTTACTGTCTTCGACAAGGCCACGCAGATCGACCCCGCCAACGGCGACGCATGGAGCGGCCTGGCCTTTGCCGCCTTCCGCACCAGCCGCCCCGACGTCACTCTGCACGCGCTCACCATGCGTTCAAGAGCTTTGCCTGAGAACCCCGCGACCCTGTTCCTGTGGGCTCAGGCTTACGACACCCTGCGCCAAAAGCAACAAGCCGCCGCTTACTATCACCGTTTTATTGATGCCGCGGCAGGCAAGTTTCCCGATCAGGAATGGCAGGCCAAGCAGCGCCTGCAAATCCTCGAAAAATAATCCTCGGCGATTCCCGGAACCCCAGGCCGGCCGCTAACTCCGTCCTCTGTCGCGCATTTGGAGACCTTTTGCGGCCGCCCATTTTGGTACCTCTGTTATTCGCAGCACCGATAGTGAGCAATTTTGCACTTGCAGGCCTTCGCAGAATGTGCGTACTATGAGCACATTCGGGGGCAAGGCCGCATTGGAGGAGGTTCCTTATGCGCGCTGTAGTTCCGATCATCGCCTTCCTCACGCTGAACTTGTCAGCAGCATCTCTGTGCGCCGCCTCGGGCGACAACAAGCCGCCGGATCCAGATACCATCGCCGCGCTTGAAGCGCGCGCCAATCAGGCCCAACCACGCGAACAATGCTTCCTCTATGCGGAACTGGTCCAGCAGATGACTGAGCTCAGCATCCGCCAGTACGCGGCGGGCGACGCCGAAAAAGCCACGAATCTGCTCAAACGCATCCAGCAGATCGCGCAAAAAATCCATTTCTCCCTCGGCGACAACGACAAGCGCCTCAAGAACGCCGAAATCATGTTGAGCCACACGAGCTTCCGCCTCAATGAGATGCTGCATGCCAGCAGCGTGGAAGACCGCCCACTGGTGGAGCAAACCCTGGCGGAGGTCACCCAGGCGCAAAATGCCACTTTGATGCACGTCTTCCAGAAGTAGCCGCGCCACAGCCACCATAACTGTCCCTGCTCTACGTTCCCTTGGTCCCTGTCTTTTATGCTTCAATAGAATCCCTGGAGGCATGTCGCCATGCGTTCATTGTTGGCCGGTCTCTTTTGTCTGCTGTTGGCCGCGCCGATCGCCGCGCAAAAGCAAAAGCGCGAGCCTCTCACTGAAAAGCAACAGGACCAGATTGAGGAAGCAGGCATCGATCCGGTGGCTCGCGTCGATCTGTATGTCAAGTTCCTCAATGAATACTCCGACACCATCAAAGGGCTGATCCCACGCGCCAAGTCCACCGCCCGCAGCCACCGCATTGACGACGAGTTGCAGGACTTCTCTGCCCTGATGGATGAACTCGGCGATAACCTCGACGTGTTCTCCCAGCGCAAAGCCGATCTTCGCAAGTCGCTCAAGGATCTCCGTGAGTCCATTGAGCACTGGCAAACCATCCTGCACGATCTGCCCAGCGAGCCCGGCTTTGAGTTGTCCTTGAAAGAGGCGATCGATAGCGCTAACGATCTCTCCGATCAGGCCAAGGACATCACTGCCGACCAGGAAACCTATTTCAAAGCCCATCCCGACGAAAAAGGTCAGGACCGAGCCGAACCGAAGTGAAGCAGGTTTCAGGAGCCAGGTGTCAGGGTTCAGATGAGCGCGCTGGGAGTAATCATCAGAGATTGGATTTGTGGCCCCGTTCCGGCTCTGAAAGCATTGCGGACAAGCTGAGGTTGCAGCTGAACCTTGACACCTGACACCTGAAACCTGACACCTGTTATTCTGCAGTCCGTGCCCCCCGACGTCGCTCCCATCTTTCAGGCCGAGTACCGCGCCCTTCGCCCGCGCGCGCCCATGCCGCCCATCCATGTGCGCTTTCGGCGCTTCACTTCGCTCAACACCACGATTCGCCTGCGCGAAGGCGAGATCTTTGCCTCGCTCTCCGATCTGCTTGAAGGCGCTCCAGAATCCGTCCTCCACGCCATCGCGCACATCCTTCTTGCTAAGCTTTATCGCAAGCCCATCGACCGGGCGCACAACCTGCGCTACAAGCGTTTCGCTTCCAGCGCCGCGGTCACCCGTCAAACGGACCTCATCCGCACCGCGCGCGGCACCAAGCGTTTCTTCGGACCCGAGGGCCGCTACTTTCATCTCGATGAAGTTTTCGATGCGCTCAATACGCGCTTCTTTGGCGGGCTGCTCGGCCGTCCCGACCTCACCTGGAGCGAGCACCACGCCAAGCGCTCGCTGGGCCACTACGACGCCGCCCACAACACCATCGTCGTCAGCCGCGTCTTCGATCGCCCCTCCAGTCCGCGCTACGCCATCGAATACCTGCTCTATCACGAGATGCTGCACCTCAAGCATCCCGTCCGGCTGCGTGGCCTGCGCCGCTGCGTCCACTCCCGCGAGTTCAAAGCCGAAGAAGCGCGCTTTCCGCAACTCGCCGAAGCCCTCGCCTTCATCAAGCGGCTATCTTGACCTCTAAGATTCAAAACACAAGTTGTGCCGTCATCCTGAGCGATCAAACTCGCATGTCATCCTGAGCGAAGTGGGCCGCGCCTCGCGCGGCCCACGAGTCGAAGGACCTGCGGTTGCTTTTGCATTTGCTTTCCGTACGTTCCACTCAGCACGATGAGGGTGCCCCCGGTCCCTCGCCTTTGGGGACCGGGGATTGCACGACGTGTTTCATCTTCTCCAGTTTCTGCATCCCAAATCGCGCGCTTCTGCGGAAAGAACAATAAGAGAGCTCGCACACTTCGGAAGTTACCGGAAATTAACGATCGAAATTCCGCAATCAAAAACAGGTTCACCGCAAGCGCTCACGGAACTGCTTGCGTCTTTCCCGCGTACCACTCCGTTAACCAGTCGCGCAGTTTTCCGTCTTAACTACGGAGGCGTTTTGCCTGCTTCCCTTCAACAAGTGTTACTGGTCTGACAAAAACACATGAGCCAGCGCATCCACAAATCGTTCTTCTGAAAGAAGTTCGTTGACTCCTCGTCACGCTGAATGTTACAATCGGTAACACTATGGCCCGTAACACCCCACGCGCCTGAAACCAAGACTATTTGCTCCATAAAAAGGTGATGATGAAGCTCTTTTATTCCCCTGCTGCTCTCTGTCTGTTTCTTGTTGCCTTGGCCTGGCCGGCCGCAGCCATAGCGCAAACCGGCACGTTACACGGCGTAGTGCAAGACCCCAGTGGCGCGGTCGTGCCAAATGCAACTATCTCGGCCGTCTCATTAACTGGAGGCGGCGCGCAGCCTCTTCAAACCCGGTCCGCCGCCGATGGCCAATACTCCTTCCGCTCCATAGCTCCCGGCTCCTACACCATCACCGCTACCGCCAAGGGATTTGCGCCGCTCACCATCCCGAGTCTCACTCTCACCGCGGGTCAGGCCAAGGAACTGAACCTGCCGCTGGCCATCGCCGTCGAGCAGCAGGAAGTCACGGTCGATGCCCAGAGTCAGAGCGTCAGCATCAATCCCGATCAAAATTCCAACGCCGTGGTCATCAAGGGAAGCGCTCTCGACGCGCTCTCCGACGATCCCACCGAACTGCAGAATGAATTGCAGGCGCTCGCCGGTCCCGCGGCCGGCCCCAACGGCGGCCAAATCTACATTGACGGATTTGAGGGCGGCCAGATTCCGCCCAAGTCTTCGATCCTCGAGATCCGCGTCAATCAAAATCCCTTCTCTGCCGAATATGACCGCATGGGCTACGGCCGCATCGAGATCATCACCAAGCCCGGCTCGCAAAAACTTCAGGGCAGCATCAACAGCTTCGGCAACAGCTCCGGCCTCGACTCCGGCAATCCCCTGATCACCGTCCAGCCAAGCTACTATCTCTATTCCTATTCCGGAAACATCAGCGGCCCCATCACCAAGACCTCGTCGTACTTCATCAACGCATTTACCATCACACGCAAGAACCAGACCATCGTCGCTGCCCTCAATCCCGCCAACCTCACGGAAAACCTTAATGAGGCATACCCGAATCCGACGACCTACGTTCAGCTCAATCCGCGCGTCGATTTCCAGGTCACCAAAAACAACTTCGTCAGTGTCCGCGACTTGTATACCCAGTATTCTTCCCAGGGCAGCGGCGTCGGCACGCTCAATCTGCCGCAGGTTGCGAATCTCTACCAGAGTCACATCAACGAACTGCAGATCGCTGACACCTGGGTCATCAATCCTCATCTCCTCATGGAGCCTCGTTTCTTGTGGCGGCGCACCAGGAGTAACTGGGTTCCCAATCTCACCATCCCCACGATCGCCGTGCAGGGAGCGTTCACCACCGGCGGCAGCGGCCTGGGTACAGCCCAGGACCATATCGATGTCTTCATGCTGCAGGACTACGGCACGGCAACCGCCCAAGCCCACACGATTCGTTTCGGCGCGCGCGTGCGCTCTTATCGCGACGCAAACTACTCCAATGCCGGCGCCAATGGCAGCTACTTCTTCAATTGCGCTCTCGCAAGCCAGTGTGCAGACTCATATCAATCGCAAACTCCGGCGCAATACACGGCCACTGTGATCAGCAATCCTTTGGCGCGCGCGCTGCTCTTTGATGGTTCCGTATTTGTTCAGGACGATTGGCGCGTCAACAAGAGTCTCCTCCTCGGCCTCGGCCTCCGTTACGAAGGCCAGAATTACATCCACGACCGTGCAGACTGGGCGCCGCGCCTGGCGCTTGCCTGGACCCCCGGCCGTCCCGGGAAGAATCCTCCAAAGACCGTGGTTCGAGCTGGTTACGGCTGGTTCTTCAACCGCTTCACCGTGCCCACCAATTTCAACGGTCCCAGCGGAACGCCCTATATCATTCAAGCTATTCACGACAATCTGATCAACCAGAAGAGCTACACCGTCGCCAATCCCGCCTTCTATAACCCCAACGCTGCCGAGCCCGCCTCCGTCTTGACTTCAACCGCATCCTCGATCCCCACCTACCACTCCGTCGATCCGCATTTCCACGCCTCACTCGACATGCAGACCGGCATCGGCGTCGATCATCAATTCGGCAAGCGCGTCACGTCGAACATCACCTACCTCTACACGCAGGGCGTCCATCAATACCTCACCAACAACGTCACCGCGCCCGACTTCGACGAAGCCGACTACACCATCACCGGTCCCACGCCCGCGGCTTACAACTACCAATTCCAGTCCGGCGGCTTTTATCGCCAGAATCAACTCATCCTCTCCTCAGCATTGCAGCTCAAGAAGTTCACGCTGAGCGGCAACTACACTTTCAGCGAGGCCAAAAGCGATACCCAGGGCATCGGTTCGTTCCCCTCCGTCGCGCAGGACCCCGGATTCGACTACGGCCGCGCCACCTTCGGCATTCGCCATCGCGTTGTCTTCATTGAGAGCTACACGGCGCCGCACGGCATCGTCTTCGCATCTCTGCTTGCCGCGCAATCAGGCACGCCCTACAACCTCACCATCGGCGATGACCTTACCGGCAGCAATCAATTCAATGCGCGCCCGGCCTACGGAACCTGCGGCAATACGGGCGTCGTCTCAACGCAATACGGTTGCCTAGACACCGATCCCACCGGCAAGAATGAGCCAATCGTTCCCTTCGGCGTCGGCATGGGACCGGCAAACTGGGTCTATCACGTGCGCGTCAGCAAAGTCTTTGGCATCGGTCCCAAGATCAAGACGGCGGGCGACGGGCAAACCTTCACGCCCAACCAGGGCGGCGGCGTGGGTGGCCGCGGCATTGGCAGCGGCGGTCCGGCGATCCGCCTCGACGCTGCCGCCCCGCGCCGTTTCAACCTCACTCTCGCTGCCGGCGTTAACAATGTCTTCAACATCGTCAACTGGGGCACACCCAACGGCGTCCTGCTTTCGCCGCTTTTCAATAAGACGCAATCCCTCGCCAACGGCCAGTTCGGTTCGCCCGTCCCCGGCAACAGCAGCGTTTTCCTGCAATCCACATTTTCGTTCTAAGCGGGCATTGCCCCGTTTCCCCCGGTCCCTTGGCCCCTTGGTCCCGGTGTTACCCGCCTGCGGTATCCTAGCCTCTTGTCACGTCTATCTCGAGGGACACCGCATGACCGACAATCCCCGTCTTGTCCTGACCAAGCGCTTTACTAAGGCCGTTGAATACGCGCGCCAGTTGCACACGGAGTACCGCAAAGGCACCGATATTCCGTACATGGCCCACCTGATCGGCGTGGCTGCGCTGGTGATGGGTGAGGCCGGCGGCCGCGTCCCCGTGACTGAAGACATGGTGATCGCCGCCCTGCTGCACGACGCCGTTGAAGACCACGGCGGCGCGCCGCGCATGCGCGAGATTGAGCACCGTTTCGGTCTCAACGTGGCCCGAATGGTCGCGGGCCTCTCCGACACATTCGCAGTGGACCCCGCCAAAAAGGAACCTTATGGCCCGCGCAAAACCGGCTACATCATGCGGCTGCGCAAGGAACCCGACGACGTCCTGCTCATCTCCGCCGCCGACAAGCTCTACAACGCAAAAGCGATTCTGGATGATTTCAAGGAAATTGGTCCGGCAGTCTTTGATCGCTTCAAGCGTGGGAAGGATCAACAGCTCTGGTATTTCGACGAACTCCTGAAAGTTTTTCGCGCCCATCCGTCGAATCAGATCGTGGACGACCTCGAGCGCGTCGTCCAGGAGTTGCACGCAGTAACGTCAAACCATCCCTGAATCCACAGGAGCCGGTCCCTCAGTCCCGAAGTCCCTGGTCCCTGGTCCTCGCTCCCTCGCTCCCTTGCTCCCTTGCGGGGCCCCCGGCGAGCGATCTTTGCTCGCTGGGGTGGCTTGCGGGGCCCCCGGCGAGCGACCTTTGCTCGCTGGTGTGACTTGGCCCCTGCACTTCCAACGCCCCCGTCAGGCTGCTCACCTTCGTCACATCGTGGCCCCTGCACCACGATTCCAGCCCCTTCGCCAGCCCCTCCGTCGCGCGCGGATCGGCGAAGCTCGCCGTCCCCACCTGGATCGCCGTCGCGCCCGCCAGCAAAAATTCAACCGCGTCCGTCGGCGTCACAATCCCGCCCATCCCCAGCACGGGAATCTTCACGGCCCGCGACGCTTCCCAAACCAGGCGCAATGCGATGGGCTTAATGGCCGGCCCCGACAACCCTCCGGTCACGTTGCTCAACCGCGGCTTGCGCTCCTCGGCATCGATCGCCATCGCCAGAAACGTGTTCGCCACGCTCACGGCATCGGCTCCGCTATCCGCAGCCACGCGCGCCATGTGCGCAATCGAAGTCACATTCGGCGTCAGCTTCACAATCAGCGGCCGTCGCGCAGCCGCCTTCGCCCGGCTCGACAGGTACTCCAGCGACCCCGCATCCGCCCCGAACGCCATGCCGCCTGCGTGCACGTTCGGGCACGACACGTTCAGCTCGTACGCCGCAATTCCCTCCGCGTCGTTCAGTCGCTCGATCACTCCCACGTACTCGTTCACTGTGTAACCGAAGATATTCACGATGACCTTGCACTTGGGGTAGCGCTTCATCGGTGGCAGTTTGCGCTCAATGAACTCCCGCACACCCACGTTCTGCAACCCGATCGCATTCAGCATGCCCGCTGCCGTTTGCACCAGGCGCGGTGACGGGTGCCCCGCCATCGGCTCCATCGAGATGCCCTTGGTGACGATCGCCCCCAGCCGCTCCAGCGAAACAATCTCTTCGAATTCGATGCCGTACCCAAAGGTACCGCTGGCGGCGATCACTGGATTCACCAACTCCAGTCCCGCCAATCGCACTCGCATATCGGGTTTCACTAGGCGCCTGTCTTCCTTTGCTTCCGCTGATTGCCTGCCGCACTTACGAAAATGCGAACCTCCACGGCCTCTCGTCCATGATACCCGCCCACGCAATCCGCGGCTGTGCGCTTTATCCAGACACTGAAAGGCCCTCCGGCTCAAAACCGGAGGGCCTTTGCTTTTGCTTCTGCTTTTCCTGACCCCTGGTCCCTGTTCCCTGTCTTTACGCCGTTACCGGCTCGCTGGAATCAACCTTCACCGGCGTCAGCCAGCCGAACCGATCCGGCTTCAGCCCGTTGACGATTCCGAAGAACTCGTCGGCGATCTTCTTGGTAATCTCGCCCGGCTTGCCGTCTCCAATCACCACGCGGTCGATGGACCGAATCGGCGAAACCTCCGCCGCAGTGCCTGTAAAGAACACCTCGTCGGCGATGTACAGCAACTCGCGCGGAATGGACTGCTCGTTCACCGTCAATCCCAGGTGTCGCGCAATGGTCAGCACGCTGTCGCGGGTAATCCCCGATAGCGCAGAGTTGGCCAGCGGCGGCGTAAACAGCACGCCGTTGCGCACGATAAAAACGTTCTCGCCCGATCCCTCGCTCACCAGCCCGTTCACATCCAGCGCGATCCCCTCCTGGTAGCCGTTGATTTCGGCTTCCATGTGGATCAGTTGCGAGTTCATGTAATTCGCTCCGGCCTTGGCCAGCGCCGGCATGGTGTTTGGGGCCAGTCGGTTCCAGCTGGAGATGCACACATCGGCGCCTCCGTGCCCGGCAATGTACTTGCCCCATGGAAAATTGGCAATGTACACCTCGATCGGCGAGCCCTTCGGACTCACGCCAATCTCGCCGTAGCCGCGCAGCACGATCGGCCGGATGTAGCACGGCGCCACGCCGTTGGCTTCAATCACATCCACCACGCCCGCGCACAGCTCCTCGAGCGTGAACGGAACTTCCATGCGGTAGATCTTGGCCGAGTCGAGCAGCCGCTGCATGTGCTCCGGCAGGCGGAACACCGCCGAACCGTGCGGTTGTCCGTAGCAGCGAACTCCCTCGAACACGCTGGAGCCATAGTGGATCACATGGCTCATCACGTGAATGGTGGCTTGCTCCCACGGAATCAGGTCGCCGTTGCGCCAGATCTTCTCAGTGGTTTGAATGGGCATGGGGAATGAGGTACTCCTTCATGTGCGCAATGTGCGCACCTGTTAAAAGGTTGTCATGCTTCGCCATTCGCTGGCAAGCGCCGGGTTCTTGAAATCGTAACCCCCTTGGAGCCTCTGGGCCGGCGCCCTTGGGTCCCGACTCCCTCGGCCCCGGCTTTCTTGGTCCCTTGTTCCCTTGGTCCCCGTCTTACTGGCCCCTCGCTCCCTTGCTCCCTTGCTCCCTCGCTCCCTTACTCCCTCGCTCCCTTGCTCCCTTGCTCCCTTGCTCCCTCGCTCCCTTGCTCCCTAGCTCCCTCGCTCCCTTGCTCCCTCGCTCCCTTACTCCCTCGCTCCCTAGCTCCCTTGCTCCCCGCTCCCTCGTTCCTAGATACTCTCCCTATGGCCGATACCCCGCAAACCGTCCAGCCAGGCCAGAGCGACATTCGCATTACGCCCGGGCCACGCATGAAGGCCGCCCTCGCGCTCGCGGTTGTGGCGGACATCGTCCAGATCGTTCTCTTCCCGGTCTTTTTCACAGGAGCAGAATCTCCCCCCGACGACATCGTCGACATTTGCATGGCGGGCATCCTCTCATGGCTCCTGGGCTGGCACTGGGAGTTCCTGCCCTCCTTCGCCGGCAAGCTCATCCCCGGCTTCGATCTTGTCCCCCTCTGGTCCCTCGCTGTCGCCAACGTCTACCGCAAATCCCGCCCGCGCACGGCCAAGGCCCCCTCATAGCGGCTTCGTCACAAGGGCAGCGCTCCACGGCCCCCTGAAAAACTGGCTTTCCGTAAAGCGGAGGGAGCGGGAGGCTTCAGCCTCCCGAATAATGGTCCTCGATTCAACGTGGCTTTAGCCCCTGCTCTTTTCTCAGGCACATTGTTGCTGCGCGAGAGCCAAAACCCTTTTCGGCCATTTTGCATATTATTTCGCAAATCGTGCGCATACTGGCTTCATCAGCAGGAAAGCAGGCCCCCATTGCGACGGGCGCCGGCGCGGCGGACATTGATCCGCCGCATTCGCATTTTGGGACAAAAGTTCCTCGATGCGAAGCGACCCGTACCAAAACCCTTTTGCCGCGACGATTTTGCATCGAACCTCGTCAATCGAGAGACATTACTGCGATGCTGCGGCTCAACCGGCCGCGTTTGACGACTTTGTGTGAAAAATCCGGCAGGGGGGTAGGGGGATGGGGATAAACAGATGCGAAGCCGTCCTACCGGCTCGCCAACTCTTCCACAGTGACCGTGTACGGCGGCAGAACTCCGCATTCGGCTGCCATGCGGAAGAACCCCCGCATCCCCTCCACGCACTCTTCGTCGAGCACGTAGTGGATGTTGGTCGTCAGGTACGCCCGGATGGTCTCCTCGGAAATGGGAGTCCGTTTTGCCCACTCAGCCACCAGTGCATCCATGTTGGCCAGCCCATGATCGCGTGAGCGAATCATGTCCCTCGCCACAGCAACACTCTCCTCCAGAGGTCTGCTCCATGCAATGGACCAGACGGCGGAGACGAAGGGCAACCCGGTCAGCACATTCCACTCCGCAGCCAGGTCGCGATACACAAGCTCCTCGCCTGTCCGCTCCGTGCGGTTGAATCGCTCCTCAAGAGCCAGCAGCGCGGGGTCGCCAATCAGGATAGCGGCGTCTGTCTCCGCCAGCATCAGGTCCAGATCGGCAGCCATGGGAACGAACTGGATCCCCGGATTGCCCCACTTGTGGAAGAGGATGTGCGCATAGGCAATTGTGGTGCGGCTGGCGGTGTCGGCGGCGACCGATTGCAAATCGGTGAGCGGCTGCCACGCCCGGTGCACCAGCAGCAGCGAGCGCACGCGACCTTTTGAGGCAATAGTGCAGCCGGGCAGAATCTTCAGATCCGGCGAAGTGGCCAGCGCGGCAATAGGAATCAGGCCGATATCCGCCTGTCCTGTGGCCAGCTTCTCCGCGCACTCCGCCGGCGTCATGCGATCGATGCGGTAGCGTTTGGCCAGCTCATCCGAAAGCGGCGGGTGCTCGAAATCCCACATCAGCGGCGCAGGGTTCATGAAATCAATCGCCGCGATGCGCAACCGTGAATCTTGCACTTCGTTCACAGTCCTTAGACTACCAATCCGCGCAACAGGATTCGCGGCGAAGTGCGCATGCGGAAACGAACTGGTCAACCCCGCATAGTGGGTAGCCGGCGCTGACTTGCTGACTCGCCGACTCGCTGACTCGCTGTCTTACTTGACACCCCAAGCCTGCTGCCTCGGATAATCGAGGCCATGCGATGGATTGTGTTTTTAGCGTCTCTGGCCGTTGCCGCAGGCGCTTCCGCGCAACAAGCGGTTCAGCTCCCGCCTCCACCGGCCACTTCGGCGTCCGTTGCCGACACTTTCACTTTCGTCTCTGACGGCCCGGCCGGTCCCGGATGGAGCCGCCCCGACGAAATTGCCCGCAAATATTTTCACGAGAATTTGACCGGACTGTTTGAACGCACGCTTACGCTCGACGCCGCCCTTCCGCAGCGCACCACTTTGCGCTGGATCTTCACCGGCCCACGCGCCGGCCTCACCGTCGAGCTCACTTCCAACAAGATCCGCATCGCGGAACGCTACTACGATTCCATGGCTCTTTACGAAGGCCAGGGCAACTTCCCGGAGAAGACCACGTTTGCCGCCGAACGCCAGTTCACAGGCGACGCGCGCACCCTCACCGTCATCGCCGATGCCCATCTAGCCGTGCGCGTTCTGGTCAACGGCCAGCAGCTTCTCGAGGCTCCGCTGCTCTTCGATCTCACGCGCCATCAACTCATGTTCGTAGCCTCGCGCACCGCGCACCTGGTCGTCTCCGGCTCGCTGCTCCAGCCCGACATCAGGAATTCGACCATCACCATCAATCCCGCCGAAGTCCACCAGACCATGCTCGGCTTCGGCGGCAGCCCCAGCATCGCCGCCTACGCAGAGTTGAGCGACGAAGGCAAGCGCGCATACTGGCAGATTCTCAAGCGCTACAACCTGCTGCTCTCCCGCGAGTACCCGATGGGCACCCAGCTCAAGCCCGACCTCAGCAACCTCGAGAATCCCGCTGACGCCACACCGCACTATTACGGCGACAACTTCCCCAACAGCGAACTGTCGAGCTTCGACTATAGCCGCCACGTACTCGATCTCGGCGGCAGCGTTATCTACGAGCTTTGGGCGCTGCCTTCCTGGGCCACTGTGCCCAACATTGGCCCGCACGCCACGGACACGTGGAACAAGCCCATCAAGCAAGTGGCGAATCCCGATGAATATGCCCGCCTCATCGTCACCTACTGCAAGAAGGCGCAGGCCGCGACAGGCTCCGCGCCATCCATCGTCGGCATCGAGAATGAGGTCGACCAGCCGCCCGAAGTCTTCAGCGCGATGGCGCTCGCCCTGCGCCGCGAGCTAGACAAGGCGGGATTCACCGCGACCAAAATCCACACGGCCGATGCCAGCTACATGTTCCTCGGCATTGATCGCGCCACCGAGCTGCGCAAGAATCCCGAAGCGTGGAAGGCCATCGACTACGCCGCCGTGCATGAGTACGACTTTCAGGAGTTCCTCGCGAACCCCGACCTCTACGACGCGCGCATGAAGCAGATGCACGAAGCCGCGGATGGCAAGCCCTTCCTCGCCACGGAAATCTGCATCAACGATCCGCACTACCAGGAGCCTTCGTACCGCATCGCCTTTGCCGTGGCGCAGCTTTACCACAAGAATCTCACCGAGCTCGACGCCGTGGCGCTCATGTATTGCTGGCTGCTGCTCGACGTGGAGCAGCCCACCTTCGCCGGTTCGCGCTCGCTGCTTGCTCCCGATCGCACGCGCGGCTGGATTCCCGTGCCGACCAGCTATCAATTGCGTGTGATGGGAGCATTCAGCCGCCACATCGTCAAAGGTATGCAGCGCGTCAGCGTGGAATCGGGCGATCCCGATCTGCTCACGTCCGCGTTCGCCGACGGCCAGCACGAATCGCTGGTAGTCATCAACCGCTCGGCCACGGCGCGTAAGCTCTCCGTGCAAGGCGCCGCTCACTCGTGGGTCGAAATGGAACGCACCGGCCTCGAAGAAGAAAACGCAGTCTCCACTGTCCCGGCAGAAGTCGTAGTCGAGCCCGGAGAAATCGTGGTCCTCTCCACCATCAAGGCCGAATGAATTCGTGCTCACCATGACAAGGGGTGCCCCGGGTCTCGATTCTGAGACCCGGGATCGCACGGAGTACACTTGCTTTTCGGGAATGTTCCCGCATCCATTGAGGTCCTCCGTGTTGCGTACTTGCCTCCTTTCTCTTTGCCTTGCGCCCCTCGCCGCTGAGGCCGTTCTTCCCGCTCAAATTGTCATCGACCATCGCTACACAAACACCGACGCGCAAAGCCTCATCGGCCTGCCGATGGGCAGCCACAAGACCATCGTCGACAAACAGGGTGACCTCAAATGGTCGCAGTGGAGCCTGAAGCGCAAACCGCTCGACACGCCCATCGGTTTCAGCGACCAGATGGACGGCGAGCTCGCCATCGAGGCCTTCGCCGACGCAGATCCGCTCAAAATCAGCGGCCAGCAGCTCTATCGTGGCCGCTATCCCTTCATCATCTCTTCGGCGCACTCCGGCAACATCACGCTCGAAGAGCTAGCCTTCGCCGTCGATCCCGATGCCAGGCCCGGCGAAATTCCCATCGCCCATTCCGGCGCAAGAGCTTTCGACGCAGTTCGTCTCACCATCAGCAATAGCGGCGCGTCCGCAACGGACGTCACGTTGAAGCTGAGCGGCCGCGAACGCAATCTCCCCGGCCACGTCGTCGGCCACATGCTGGAGAACGGCGCCGGGGAAGACGTAGCGCTGGTCACCGAAACGGACGGTGCCACCTTCGCCGCCGAAGACAACGGCCTGGCACTTGTTCTGCATCTCTCGATCCCAGTCCAAAGCCAGAAAAGCATAACAATCGAACTCCCCTACGAGTGGCCCGTCGCCCGCAACGCCGAGCTCTCGCACGAAAACGGCGAAGCGTTACTCGCGAAAGCCGTTGCCCAATGGGAAGGTCTCTGGGCGCATGCCACCAAAATCGACTTCCCGCAAAAGGAGCTGACCGACTTCTACTACTCGTCGATCGCCTACGTGCTTATCCTCACCGAGTTCGACGCGCGCGGCGATCTCTGGGCGCTCGACGGTCCCGCGGTCTACCGCCAATACTGGGGTCGCGGCGAATACTTCCAGGCGCGCGCCATGGAGGTCGCGGGATTCATGGAGCCCGCGCGGCTCAGCGTGGAGCACGCCTTCCACGTCATTAACGACGACGGAGAATGGGACTTTCCTCCCACCAGCGGTTGGCCCGCGTGGGACAACTCCGGCGGCAACGCCGCCGCGGTCTGGGACTACTACCTCTTCTCGCACGACAAGCAATGGCTGGCAATGGCATATCCCGATTTGCTCCAATCCGCGTCGTGGATTCGCGATCACCGCGAAGAGTCCACGCTTGAAGGCGTCGAAGGCATTCCCGCCGGCGCGCAGCCCATTCATCGCATGCTTCCATCCAAATGCCGTCCCGAGCCCGATCCTCCGCTCAAGCCCGGCGAGAAAACCTACTGGTACGGCCTGCTGCCGTGGAGCTACGGCGACTCAGGCCTGCCGGAGGGTCACTCTTTCTCGCACAACTTCCTCGCGGATTACGCGCTCCAAGTCACCAGCAAGGCCGCGACCGTGCTCGGCCATCCCAACGACGCAATCTGGCTCGATCGCGAGTACGCCGCATTCACAGCAGCCATCCACGAAGATGTCCGCCGCGCCGTGACGCTTGAAACCATCACTCCGTCATATCTGCCTGCCATGCCCACCTATCCGCAAGGCGCTTACTCGCAGACCTTTCTCGCCGTGTATCCCACCGGCCTCTACGCGCCCGACAATCCGCTCGTCAGCGGATTGATCACGCGCATGGAACACGAGGAGAAGCAGGGCTTGCCCACCAACGTCGCGTGGGCCGGATATGCAGGCGTCTGGCCAGGCGAGTCCATGAACATGGCGGAGACTTATTTGCTGCGCGGTGAAAAGCAGAAGGCCGCAGACATGCTCGCCGCCGCGCTCAATCATAGCTACACCACGAATGTGTGGAAGGAAGAGATTCTCGTCGATATCGACGCGCCGCGCGCCTGCGACACGCCGCACAGCAAGCGCTCCAACATGCAGGGTACAGGCGACATGCCCGAAGCCTGGGGCAACGCCAATCTTGTGCTCCTGTTGCGCGACATGCTGCTCAACGAGCGCGACGGCAAGCTGCATCTGCTTCCCGGCCTGCTGGCAAGCTGGGTGCCCGAGGGCAAAACACTTACTCTCGAAAACGCGCCCGTGACCACTGGCGGCACCGTGAGCCTGCGCGTAGAGCACGTAACCGCGCCGCTCTGGCGCGTCACCATCGACCCGCACGGAGTGTCGCGTGATTTCGTTCTGCATTTCCCATTCGAACCAGGCACACATGTCCGCATCGAGGGTAAATCGACTACTGATTCATCTCAACTGGACCTGAGCCTCGACAAACCTCACACCGTGGTGCTCGAACTCGAGAACCCTCGCGCCGTGGAGATCGAATCCAAATGAAACGCCGTGAATTTCTGTCGAGTGCGAGCGCGGTCGCCTCCTCTTGCCTCGCGTCTCATCTGCTCCGTGCGCAAAGCGGCGCGCCCATCTCCGGCACGCTCACCATCAACGAATCCGCAACGCTCGCCACTGTCCCGCAGGACTTCATCGGCCTCAGCTACGAATCGGCGCAACTCGCCAACCCCGCCTTCTTTTCCGCAGAAAACACCGCACTCATCGCGCTCTTTCGCGAGCTCAGCGATCAGGGCGTGCTACGTCTCGGTGGAGGCACCAGCGAATTTACGGCCTTCACCGCCGAAGAAGCCTCTCACGTTCAAAAGATTCTTGGTCCGCGCCTCATCGCATTCCAACTAGGCAACGAGCCAGATGCATGGCGCAATCGCTATCGCCCCGCGACATGGTCCTACGCCGACTACTGGAAGG
>JBEKEP010000008.1:0-47999 GCA_050013775.1 Occallatibacter sp.
CCACCAGGGCTACATGGATGTACAGGTTCATTCCATCCATGGGGTGAATCATGTTGAGCGAATGACCATCGTGCTTCAGCGGCGCCTGTATGAAATCGACGAGCCTGTCGCGAAAGCACCAGGCAGCGACAAAGCCCAGACCCAGAAAAATCGCCGAACGGACGATCCTTTTGCGGAGCTCATCGAGATGCTCCATGAGGCTCATGCCGGGCAATTCAGCGCGCTCGGTCACGGCCTTGCGGGCTTTCTCGATGGCTTCTTGCGGTTCAACCATGGTGGGCGGCCGGCTCCGATCTTTCGGCTTCGGGATGATCGCTTGCCGGGGTAGTTGCGGCGTCTTCCGGCGGGGGTGCAGCGGCCGGTTCAGCGTGTGACTCGAAGAGTTCGGCTTGCTGCGCTGGCTGGCCCGGCGGATTGGCGGCGACGACTGCACCCGTGGATGGCGGCTGGATGCGCAGACGCGCGGCCTCGACGGCCGATGCGGTCAAGTCCTCGGTGGTTTCTTCAGGCCGTGTGGCATCGGCGGCCAGATCGGGATAGGTGGTCTCGCCGGGATAAGGGCTTTCTGAGGGGGCATCCGGCGTCGCGGGCGCTGCGGACTCCGGAGCAGATTCGGCGGGCTGTTCGATGTTCGGGGCGGATACGTCCAGTTGCGGGGCGGGCACGTCCAGTTGTGGTGCAGGGGGTGCGGCGGCCAGGGCTCTCTGCCTCTCCTCCTCTTCTTTCTTGCGGCGATCGGCTTCCTCTGACTGGCGCAACTCCTCTTCCATCTGGAATTTGAAGTCGTTGGAGGCCTTGCGGAACTCGTACATCAGCTTGCCGATCTGGCGGCCGATCTGGGGCAGACGGCGGGGGCCGAACACCACCAACGCCAGCACCATCAGAAGCACTGTATCGGCCATCCCGAGGTTGGCCATCATGATTGGCGGCGGAGTTCCCATGAAGGACCATGATAAATGGCTGCAAGTGGCAGTCACAAACGGTTTGCACTTCGGCGATGGATTAGGGAGTATCGACATATACGGGCGGGCAGCGTTGCGGGCGAAAATCGGGCCAGACGAAGCCGAGCCCGAAGGCTGTGGCGGGTCCACCGTCGAGGGCGAGAATGAAGTATGGCCCGATTTGCGCCGCAACCCGGAGGGACGGGGCCATTTTTCCTCATCTCTTCGTCGCTCGTCGCTAGCAGACACCCGGTATGCGTTGCTCCTCGCTCCTCGACCTGAGAAAAAATGGCTCCCGTCGCTGCCCACTCGTATATGTCGATACACCCTAAAGCAGCGTTACAATAAATCCAGATGGGACAGCGCGGGCCGGAAGCACCTCTGCAACCGAGCCAAGTTCTCGCGCGTCTTATAGGAAACGGGCTGCAACAACCCCGTGTTTTTGGTTTTGCGAACTTCTCGTCCAAAACCAGGAAAACACTGCAGCCAGCTGGAAAGCTTTCAACATCCCCGTCCGTTATGGACTGAAGGCGGAGTATTGTGACCCTGGTTCTTGACGAAGCAACCGCAGCCTCCGCGGAGGCAAATGCGACCTGTTCTCTGGAAAACTACCTGGCACTGCCCGACCACACAATGGACGAGCGGATTGCCGCGGCGCGCGCGACACTTGGCGCGACCACGGTGATACTGGGCCATCATTACCAGCGCGACGAAGTCGTGCGCTTTGCCGATTTGACCGGCGACAGTTACAAGCTGTCGAAGTCAGCCGCGGCCACGGGCGCCCGATACATCGTTTTCTGCGGCGTGCACTTTATGGCGGAGAGCGCCGACATTCTGGCGCGAAACGGCCAGCAGGTGATTCTGCCCGACCTGAACGCGGGCTGCTCGATGGCCGATATGGCGGAAATCTCGCAAGTGGAAGACTGCTGGGACGCGCTGGAGCGCGCGGGAATCGCGGACGAGACGATTCCAGTGACGTATATCAATTCCACGGCGGCGATCAAAGCATTTTGCGGCGAGCACGGTGGCCTGGTGTGCACGTCGTCGAGCGCGCGCAAGGCGCTGGAGTGGGGATTTGCGCGCGGCAAACGGATTCTATTTTTGCCGGACCAGCATCTGGGGCGCAACACCGGCCATTCCATGGGGATTTCTTTGGACGAGATGGTTATATGGGATCCGTGGGCGGTGCAAATTGGATCGGGCAAAGTTGGATCTTTTTGGGGCGGGCAAACCAGGGAGAAGCTGGCCGCGAGCCGGATCGTGCTCTGGAAGGGCCACTGCGCCGTGCATCAACGCTTCCTGCCCTCGCATATCGACCAGGTGCGGGCGAAGTATCCGGGGATTCAAGTCATCGTGCATCCGGAGTGCCGCTACGAAGTGTGCCAGAAGGCCGACGCGCTGGGCTCAACCGAACAGTTGATCGCGCGCGTGGAACATGCGCCGTCGGGATCGATGTTCGCCGTCGGGACGGAGATTCACCTGGTAAACCGGCTGGCCAGGCGCTTTGCGCCGCAAGGCAAGAAGATCATCACGCTCGACGACACCGGGTGCCTGTGCACCACGATGTATCGCATCACTCCGCAGCACCTGGCGTGGGCGCTCGAGAATCTTGTCGAAGGGCGCGTAGTGAATCGCATCGCAGTAAAGCCCAACGTGAAGCACTGGGCGAAGGTGGCGCTGGACCGAATGGTCGAGTCAGTTGATGCCGCGCGGCCATAGGTTCTGCGTTTATGGTTCGTAGTTCGCAGCAAAGCGCCGCCCCTTTCAGCGATCAGCGCATGTCTGAAAAGGCAAAGGAAACTGTGAGCTACGAGCCGCGAACCGGCAGGTCACTTCCCTGTTTCCTGAAGCCTGATCCCTGCCCCCTGTAGAATTGCCGTGTTCGTTCCACGGGGGTCCAGGGATGAAGCCATACCGGATTGCGTTGGTGCCGGGAGACGGGATCGGGAAGGAAGTGATTCCGGCGGGGCGGCAGGTGCTGGAGGCGCTGGCTGCGACTGACAGCGGCATCGAGTTTGCATTCGAAAGCTATCCATGGGGCGGGGACTACTATCGCGCGCACGGCGTGATGATGCCGGAAGATGGGCTGGATGCGCTGAAAGCGAAAGACGCCATTCTTTTCGGGTCCGCGGGCGACCCCAAGATTCCCGATCACATTACATTGTGGGGACTGCGGCTGAAGATCTGCCAGGGCTTGGACCAATATGCCAACGTTCGGCCAACCCGGATTCTGCCCGGGATCGACGCGCCGCTGAAGCGCTGCCGGCCCGAGGATCTGGATTGGGTGATCGTGCGCGAAAACTCGGAGGGCGAGTACTCGGGTGCGGGCGGGCGCGTGCACGTGGGATTCCCGACCGAAGTGGCAACCGAGGTCGCCATTATGACGCGCGCGGGGGTGGAGCGGATCATGCGCTACGCGTTCCGGCTGGCGCAGTCGCGGCCGCGCAAGCTGCTGACGGTGGTAACCAAAAGCAATGCACAGCGGCACGCGATGGTGATGTGGGACGAGATCGCGGCGGGAGTGGCGCGGGATTTCCCGGACGTGCGATGGGACAAGGAGATGGTGGACGCGATGACGGCGCGGATGGTGAACCGGCCGGCTTCGCTGGACACGATTGTGGCGACCAATTTGCACGCCGACATCCTGACGGACCTGGCGGCAGCGCTGGCCGGGAGCCTGGGTATCGCACCGACGGCGAACCTCAATCCGGAGCGTGCGTATCCCTCGATGTTCGAGCCGATTCATGGGTCAGCGTTCGACATCATGGGCCTGGGGCTCGCCAATCCCGTGGCCACGTTCTGGACCGCGGCGATGATGCTGGAGCACCTGGGCGAGAACGAGGCGGCGCGACGGCTGATGAAGGCCGTCGAGACTGTGACCGCGAACGAGAAGCTGCACACGCGCGACCTGGGCGGTACGGCAACTACGGCCGATGTGACTGAGGCGGTGTGCAGCGAGATTTCTGCTGCCGCGAAAAGTCCTTTGGCGACTGCGTGAGTGCGCGAGAAGCGATGCCGGAATCTCCGATTGACGGTCGAGCGCTCGGTCGCGAAAAGCCTGAGCAGGACATAGAGTCCCGCGTAACGCGGAAGCTGCAGGGGCGGATATTGCCCTTGATGATGCTGCTCTACTTTGTGAGCTTTCTCGACCGCGCCAATGTGGGGTTTGCCGCTTTCAGCATGAATCAGGCCATCGGGCTGACGCCGGCGCTGTACGGGCTGGGCGCCGGCCTGTTCTTTGCCGGCTACGTTGCCGGTCAAGTGCCATCGAACCTGTTCCTGTTGCGCGTGGGCGCGCGGGTTTGGTTGGCGCGCGTGGTAGTGGCATGGGGTCTGGTGTCGATGGCCTCGGCGTTCGTGGTGGGCCCGCGGAGTTTCTGCGCCATGCGGGTTCTGCTGGGTTTCGCCGAGTCGGGCTTTTTCCCGGGAACCATTCTGTATTTGAGTCTTTGGTTTCCGGCGCGGCAGCGGGCGATGGCGATTGCGGCATTCATGGCCGCAGCGCCGCTTTCAACGGCAATTGGCTCGCCGATTTCGGGCGCATTGATGGGTTTGCCGCGTTTGGCCGGGCTCGCCAACTGGCAGTGGCTCTACATCATTGAAGGCCTGCCGGCGATCCTGCTGGGTTTTTTGACGCTGAAGGTTCTGACCGATGCGCCGGAGCAGGCCGCGTGGCTGGATGCCGGCGAGCGTGACTGGCTCGTGGAGACATTGAAGACGGAGCGCGCAACGAGCACATCGCATCGAAGCAATATGGACGCAGTATGGGCGGCGCTGTGCGATGGGCGCGTGCTGGTGCTGGCGCTGGCGTACTCGGGAACCTCAGCGGGGTTGTATGCAATTGGGTTCTGGGCGCCGCTGCTGATCAAGCAGCTTGGCTACTCGGCAATGACCGTGGGCTGGTTGAATGCGCTGCCGGGCGTGGTGGCTGTGGTGGCCATGATGGCGTGGGCGCGGAGTTCAGACCGGGCGCAGGAGCGGATTGTTCATGCAGCGATTCCTTGCCTGGTGGGATGCGTGGGTCTGGTGTGGGCTGGATATGCTCACTCCACGGTTGCGGTGATTCTGGCGCTGGCATTGGCGAGCTTCGGAGTCAATGCAGCCAAGGGTCCAATGTGGGCGGTGCCGAGCCTGTTTTTGTCGGGCGTAAGCGCAGGTGCGGGAATTGCCTTGATTAACTCGCTGGGCAACCTGGGAGGATTCGTGGGGCCCGAGTTGATCGGGTGGACCAAGGGCCGGTGGGGGAGTTATGCGGGCGGACTGGACGTGGTGGGCGCGATGATGGCTCTTTCGGCCGTGCTGCTGCTGGTGATGAGGCGGCGTATGCGTGAAGCAGGGATTAGGGAACAGGGATAAGAAAACGGGGACTACGCGACTATGAGCATAGGAGAGCAGCGGAGGCGGCCAAAATTCGCATAGAATAAAGGCGAAATCGGCCCCTTCCCTCACATTCCATCGCAGGCCGGAATTTCGTTTGGCTCTATGACGATACGCTCAAGCTGCCTTCGCGCCGTTGCAGTGGCCATCCTGCTTTTGATGGACGGTTGGTCGCGGCACGCCGGTGCATATTCGCTGCTGACGCATGAGCAACTGATCGACCTCACCTGGGAGGACTCGATCGTGCCGCTGCTCATGAGCCACTATCCCAACCTTACGCCGGAAGAACTGGATAGGGCGCGCGCTTACGCATACGGCGGCTGCGTAATCCAGGACATAGGCTACTACCCGTTCGGCGACGGGTTCTTTTCGGATCTCACTCACTATGTGCGCTCAGGCGATTTCGTGGAAGCGCTGTTTCGCAACGCGCACAACGCCAACGAACTGGCATTTGCCGTGGGTGCGCTCTCGCATTACATCGGAGATTCGTACGGCCACTCCCAGGCGACCAACCGTGCCGTTCCTCTCGAGTTTCCGAAACTGCAGAGACGTTTCGGATGGATTGTGAATTACGCCGAGGGCAGGCATCAACACGTGCAAGTCGAGTTCGCTTTCGACATTGATCAAATCGCGCATCACCGCCTGGCGCCGCTGAGCTATTTGCGCCACATCGGGATCCAGGTTCCGGTGCACCAACTGGCACTGGCGTTTTATGAGACGTACGGGTTGACCGAAGATTTCAACGTACATCGGGGACAGCGCTTCAACGTGGCTGCCTACCGGTTTGCGACGCGCACGTTGATTCCCCGCGTGGCGTATGCGGTGACGATTCTGCACCGCAGCCAGGAGCCGGTAGAACTGCAAACACCGGACGCCATCGAGATTGAGAATGAGTCCGCCGCGGCGGCCAAGCTCTACGATTGGGCGGCGTACCGCACCAGGAAGGCCGAAGTGAGAACGCATATTCTGGCCGGCGTGTTGTGGGTGCTGCCCAAGATTGGGCCGCTGTCGATGGTAGCCGTGAAAGGGCCGACTGCAGCAGCGGAGGCCGATTACATGCATAGCGTGGTTTCGGCTACGACGGTACTGCATGAGCGTCTGGCCATCTTTACGCCCGTGGAGATGCGCCGCGAGCGGAAATTGACTGCGACCACTTCGACGGAGACACTGGGCTCGCTTGATCCCCGACACCCTTTGCCGAATCGCGACCTGGACACGGGCGCGGTGGTGAAGCCGGGCGGCTATCCACTCACTGACACAACCTATGCCGAGCTGCTGCGCCGGCTGACGCTCGATCCCACGAAGCCGATTCCCCCGGGCATCAAGAGCGACGTGGAAGCGTATTACGCCGATCCCAATGCACCCATTGTGACCAAGAAGCATCCGGACGCGTGGAAGAAGGTGCAGGACGATTTGAAGACTCTGGAAGCCATGCCGACCAGCACCGCAGCTACGCCGTATCCCACCTACGGCGAGCTGAATAGCGCGAAGAAATAGAAAGATGCTTCGCCGGCGCGAATCAGGAAAGATGACGTGAAAGGGCGGCCGGAATTTCTACGTCGCTCCGCTTTGCTTTCCGTCGGCGACATTCGGTCGTGGGGCCGCAATCCCGAGAACAGGGCGCGCGGCGGTGCTGGCGGGCGGGCGTAGGGCCTGGGATTGGCTTGCGGCCTGCATGTGAATGGTGACAATCAGCGCTTCAGCTGGCTTCGAGCCCGCGCAACGATAGGAGTGAGGAGTGCCCGAGTCGAAATAGACGGCGTCGCCTGCGCCTAGCGATGCTTCCTGGTCGCTGTGGCGCACGATGAGCTCGCCTGTCAGCACATAGAGAAACTCGAACCCGGCGTGCATGTGCGACTTGGGCTCAACCTGCGGGGGCAGGGGAACGAATTCCGCGAAGTAGGGGTCCATGTGCCGGTCGGGCACCATGTAGCCCAGGCTCTCAAAGGTATAGGTCGGCGGTTCCACGCCGGTTTGCGGCATGCGCACGCGGTCTTTCTTGCGGTGCACGCGGAAGATGGCGACGGGCTCGGATTCGAAAAAATAGGACAAATCTTTGGAGAAAACCATGGCAATGCGCGCCAGGTTGCGCAGCGTGGGTACCACGCGGCCGGTTTCAAGCTGCGAAAGAAAGCTGGCGGAAAGGCCGGTATGCCTGCCCAACTCCACCAGGCCCATGGATTTCTTTAGGCGCAGGCGGCGGATGCGCTCGCCCAGGCGCTTCTCCGTGATGAACCGCTCGGCGGCATCGGGATCTGCCTGGGTTTTGTGCATCTCTTCGCCGCTCACTTCGAGCTGGTCGCTCATCGCCACTCCCTCGTCGCCGCTTCCTGACCAATAGGATGCCTCCTGGAGGCATTTGTCGTCCAGATCAAAAAGAATTCCTATGGCACGAAATTGCCGGATTGGCCTCGGAGGCACTTCGCGCAACCGGGCCTGCGCGTTATTCTGGAACGTCCGGCGTGGCTGTTCAGTGCCGCTCAGAAAGCCTGTTCACGATGCCCGAAGAAACCGTTCCTCCACAGCCCGAAACCGCCCAGCCCGCCGCGCCTGTCGCCACTATTGCCGAAATCGGCAAGCATGACGGGCAATCCGTGACCCTCCAGGGATGGCTCTACAACCTGCGCGAGAGCGGGAAGTTGGTGTTTCCCATCTTTCGCGACGGCACTGGGTCGATTCAGGGCGTGGCGCATGTGAAAAGCGTGTCGCCGGAAGTGTTTGAGACGCTCAAGAATCTCACGCAGGAATCGAGCGTGATTGTGACCGGTAAGGTGCGAGCCGACAAGCGTGCGCCGGGCGGATTCGAACTGGACGTAGAATACGTGAAGGTCGTGCAGCGCGTGCCGGAATCCGACCCGTATCCAATCACGCTCAAGGATCACGGCGTGGATTTTCTACAAGAACGGCGGCACCTGTGGATGCGCTCGCCGCGGCAGTCGGCCATTCTGCGAATTCGCGCGGAGATCATGCGCGCGGCCGCCGAGTACTTCGATCAGCACGGGTACATCCGCACCGATCCGCCGATTCTGACGCCGGCCGCGTGCGAAGGCACATCGACGCTGTTCCCCGTGGACTACTTCGGCGATGCTGCGTATCTCACACAAAGCGGCCAGCTCTACGTGGAGGCGACGGCCTTGGCGCTGGGCAAGGTGTACAGCTTCGGGCCCACGTTTCGCGCGGAAAAGTCGAAGACGCGGCGGCATCTGACGGAGTTCTGGATGGTCGAGCCGGAGGTTGCCTTCATGGATCTCGACGGGCTGATGGAACTCGCCGAGAACTACATCTCGCACATTGTGCAGAGTGTGGTGAAGAACCGCGCCGCGGAGTTGCATGTGATCGGCCGCGACATTTCCAAACTCGAAGCCGTGAGGCCGCCGTTCGAGAGGCTGCGCTATGACGAGGCATGCTACATGGTGAACAAGGCGTACAAGGACGGGGATCTGGCCGAGGGGATCGAGCCAGGCGACGATTTCGGCTCGCCGCAAGAGACATGGCTGAGCTCGCAGTACGACCGCCCGGTGATGGTGCACCGCTATCCGGCGGACGTGAAGGCGTTTTACATGGAGCCCGACCCCAAAGATCCGCGTTACGCGCTCTGCGTGGACGTGCTGGCGCCGGAGGGTTACGGCGAAATCATCGGCGGGTCGCAGCGTGTGTCGAGCTACGAGCTGCTGAGCGCGCGCATCGACGAGCACAAACTGCCTCGTCAGGCATTCGAGTGGTATCTCGACCTGCGGCGCTATGGCAGCGTGCCGCATTCGGGCTTTGGCATGGGCATTGAGCGCGTGGTTTCGTGGGTGTGCGCGCTGGACCACGTGCGCGAGACCATTCCCTTCCCGCGGATGCTGAACCGGATGTATCCGTAAAACAGTGGTCAGCTGTCAGTGATCAGTGGTCAGCGAATATCTAAGCGAATGCGGATGTCTATGCGCCAGCTCCAGGAAATGGCTGTCACAACAACTATTTAGCGGGCGAGCGAATCTTCTTGATGGATCCGTGAATCAAAAATACTGAAGCAATGGGATTTCGATGGGATTCCCGAGGAGCAAAACTGCATGAGTCTGACAGCCAGTGAAGTGCATAAGCTAAAAAAGGCGCCACCTGCGGAAGGCGTGTTGCCGGCCATCCATGAGCGCTGGAGCGCGCGGTCGTTTGCCGAGCGCGGAGTGAGCCCTGAGGCGCTCCGCAAGGTCTTTGAAGCGGCTCGCTGGGCGGCTTCGAGCGGGAACGGGCAACCGTGGCGCTTCCTCGTTGGGCTGAAAGGCTCGGAGACGCACGAGAAGATTGCCGGGGCGCTGGCAGGGGCTAACAAGGCCTGGGCACCCAAAGCTCCGGTGCTGATTTTGGGGACGGCGCTGGCAGTGAACGCCAAGGGCGGAACGAGTCCGTATGCGCTGTTCGATTTGGGGGCGGCAAGCGCCTATTTGACGCTACAGGCGGCGGAACTGGGCATGACCACGCATCAGATGGCGGGATTCGACCACGAAGCCGCGCGCCAGGCGCTGGTGATTCCTGCGGAGTACTCGCTGGGAACGGTAATTGCGCTGGGCTACCAGGGCGAACCGGCGGCGCTGGGCGATGCCACGCTGATCGAACGCGAGTCCACGGCGCGGACACGCAAGCCGCTCCATGAGATCGTGTTCTCCGAGTGGGACAAAGCGGCGGAGCTTTAAGAGCGGAAAGTCAGCGAGCCGCAAGTCGGCTCGCGCTGCGCATAAGTTCGAGAAGAGCACCGTCGCAACCAACGGCGGTAGAGTGGAGTTTGGAGGCGGGCCCTTTGAGCTCCACAAGATCACAGAAGCAGACAACTCAACTCAGGACGAGCCGTAGGGCCGCGCCCAGGAGACGCCGGCGGCTGAGCTGGCTGGGGCGCGGAATTCTGGCATGCGCGGCCTTGATTTTGGGGTTGCTCGCCTGGGCGGTCGTGGAGCGAGCGCTCGCGCCCAGGGACAATACCACACAGGAAAGTTTTGACGTGCTCATCGTGCTGGGCAACCCGGCAGACGCGGACGGGAATCCTAGCCCAAGCCAGTTGGCGCGCGTCACCGAGGCCGTGCACGAGTACGAGCGGGGCGTCGCGCCGCGCATCCTTTTTACCGGAGGGGCAGTAGCCAACCGGTTTGTGGAGGCGCAGGTAATGGCGCGTACCGCGGAGGCACAAGGCATTCCGGCATCGGCGGTTCTGGAGGATCCTGCGGCGCGGAACACAATGGAAAACACCTGCAACGCGCTGAAGATCATGCGCAGCCACGGCTGGGAGTCGGCTGAGGTGATTTCGAGCCCCAGCCACTTGCCGCGCGTGGGATTGATCCTGAGCCACTTGCCGATGAAATGGCGGGTCGATACGGCCCCGGCGCTGGGACCGGTGGGTGCGGAAGCGATGGCGGAGCAGACCGCAGTCGAAATCCTGAAGACAGTGCATTTTCTGGTGTGGTCGCGGCAGATGGAACGGTGCGACGTCAGCGGACCGTGAACAGCAGATCGTGAATCGTGATTCGTGGACCGTGGCCAGGCGTCAGGGGTGAGGCCAGGGCCCCACTCAGGGGGCGGAAAGGCAACGGACGAATGGAGCCCCTGCCCGTCTAAAGACAATGCTCCGCAAAATGCTCGACGACCGCGTTGTCCGGTATCGGGGCGGTCTTGTAAGCTGGTTAATGATGCCTCTTCAAGTTAGGTTTTCTTCTCTTTTTGCCGTTGTTCTCGCTTTGGCCGTGTGTGCGAGCACCCGCATGCAGGCGCAGACGGCGGGCTCCCAGAATCCGCCCGCACAAAATCCGCCCGCCCAACCTCAGAGCTCGAGCAGCCAGAGCCAGCCAACACAGGCGCCTACGCCACAGGGAGCAGATGCCCAGAACTCGAATTATGGCGTCTACATCTCCGTAGATCCGCTGGAGAACGTGCGCTACGACAACCGCTACGATGTATCGCTGGGAATGGCTTACGACCACATGAAGGCCGGTCCATCGCTGCTGCAGGGCTCGAACCTGGGCGGCTTGGACGGGGACGCCACCGTTTGGCTCACGCGGAACTGGGGCATCGAGGGCTCCGGCCGCGCCTATGTAGGCACCAGCGGTACGGCGCCCAACTCGCCCAACAACATCAAGGGACCGGTGGTGAAGCAGTATTTCTTTGTGGGCGGCGCGGAGTGGCTTGGGCCGCACAACAAGCACGGGGCGATGCTGGCGCATGCCATGTTCGGCGGGGTCTATGGAGACTTCCAGAAGGACCTGCTGGGTCAGCCGCCCGCGAAGTTTGACTTCTACGGGAACCAGATGGCGCCCGCGGCGATTATCGGCGGAAGCATCGACCTGAACCGGTCACAGCACTGGGTCTTCCGCATCAATCCCGACGCGGTCGTGACGCACTACACCTTCAACGACACACTCGTTACTCCCGCGACGTCCTATGCGCAGTACGATGTGAATTTCGCCATCTCCGTGGGCGTGGAGTACAAGTTCACGAAGGCCAAGCGGTCCACGAAAAAGGCGAACTGGGTTTCCGGCTGGTAGGGAATTAGCGAGGTTAGCGGCGTTCGCGGAGCTAGCTTTTCCTTTCGCAGGAGCGGAGAACGATGGCGTTTTCCGCTGCCAAGCTCATATGCAGCGTCACCCTTTCCAAAGCTCTGGGATATCCGGTGCGCACCTGGTTCGATCCCCCACCTTGCCACGAACGACGCGAACTGTCCCGCCCCATCCATGACCGTCGAAAGAAGCGGCGTGCCACACTCATTTTGCCGACCCTGCTAGCTCCGCTAACGCCGCGAACCCCGCTCATTTAATCTCGGGACTGCCAAGCGTATTGCTCTGTGTGATATTCTCCTGCGTTCAGAGGCGGTTCTCATGGAGTGCCGCCAGAAAGAATGCTGTTCCGGATAGCGGCACTCCCCCGCCGTGTCGGACGGCATGGGGCAGCGACCTTTCCAGGCTGTGGGAGCCTTATGGATATGAAGGACACTCTGGGAGTTTTACTTGCGGGCGGAGCCGGAGAACGGCTGTTTCCCCTGACGCGAGATCGCGCCAAGCCGGCCGTTCCTTTTGGCGGGCACTACCGCATCATCGATATCACGCTATCCAACTGCATCAATTCGGGCCTGAGGCGCGTGTATATCCTCACGCAGTACAAGGCGCTGAGCCTGAACCGGCACATCCGCGAAGGCTGGACGGGCATTGTGGCGCAGGAACTCGGCGAGTTCTTTGAGCTGATGCCGCCCATGCAGCGCACCGGCGCCAACTGGTACATGGGCACGGCAGACGCGGTGTATCAGAACATCTACTCGATAGGCAGCGAGCAGCCGCGGCACGTGATCATCCTGTCGGGCGATCACATCTACAAGATGGACTACAGCCGCATGCTGGCCTACCACAACGAGGTCAACGCCGATATCACGCTGGCCACTCTGCCGATTCCGCCCGAAGAGGTGTCGCGGTTTGGCGTGGTGGAGGTGGGCGCCACAGGCGAGATCATGGGCTTCCAGGAGAAGCCGGCGTCGACGAGCTTCCGTTCGCCGTTCAATCCCAATGCTGTCGACGCCTCCATGGGCATTTACATCTTCAACACGGAGACGCTGCTGAAGGCGCTGATTTCGGACGCGGACGATGCGGATTCGAAGCACGACTTCGGCCACAACATCCTGCCCAACCTGCTGGGCAAGAAGAAGATGATGGCCTATAGCTTCGTAGACGAGAACAAGAAAGAGGCGCTCTACTGGCGCGACGTGGGCACGCTGGACGCATACTACGAAGCCAACATGGATCTGTGCGCGGTGTCACCGGTTTTCAACCTCTACGACAAGAGCTGGCCCATCCGCACGCGGGCGCGGCAATATCCGCCGGCCAAGTTCGTTTTTGGAGAGCCGGGCCGTTCGGGCATGGCCGTGAACTCCATCATCACGGCGGGCGTCATCATTTCGGGCGCGTCGGTATACAACTCAGTGTTGTCGCAGGACGTGCGCGTGAATTCCTACTCCGATATCGACGCGAGCATCGTCTTCTCGCACGTGAGCATCGGGCGGCACTGCCGCATCCGGCGGGCCATCATCGACCGCGACGTGCACATTCCCGAGGGCACGGTGATCGGCTACGACCCGGTGGAAGACAAGCGGCGGTACTTCGTCACGCCGTCAGGGCTGACGATTGTGACGCGCGACGCGTCTCTATTCGAGAATCCGGTGGATCCGGAGTTCGGGGACCAATACTGAAGACAGTTGTCAGTGATCGGTTGTCAGTGGTCAGAGACGACTGCGGCCGTGACGCGTGCAGGTGCGTGCTTCATTATTTGGGAAGGACGAAGCTGGGCTGCAGGTAGGGTTTGAGATCGGTCCACGAGATGGTCATGGGGTTCGGCGTGCAGGCGTAGCAAGCCACCTGGTACGGCTGAAAGAAGATCGAGAAACCTGCTGGCTCGAGCTTCCAGTCTCCGGGATTTGTGACGATGCCCGGCAGGTCGCCAGGCTGATACTGCCGCTGGTCGTTCCCGTTGGAGTCAAGAACCTGCTGCAGGTAGCTATCGAGACGCTTCTCCATCCATGTGTCCCAGCCGGAGTTGGGCAGGAAGACATCTTCCGGTTTGAGCGCGCGCTGCTCGCTGAGCATCCAGTAGAACTGGGCGGAATTCTCCGTGGGATGGGCGCCGTGTCCGTCGTAATCGTTCACGACGGCCGCCGATATCATCTTGCCGTTGAAGCCTTCTACGGTAACTGTCACCACATCATCGACGCCAGGCAGCACAAGACCACTCCAATCCTGTGCCGGCTTCTTCGCGTCGCCCGTGAATGTGTTGACAGCCTGGATCGCCGCGTTCTCGACCGCCTTGTTCCATGCGGTCCATTGTGGCGTGGCGGAGGAAGCCTGCGGCCAGATGGCCTCGAGCGTGCCGAATCCGGGCGTGACTTCAGAGATGCCGGCGGGGGGAGCGGAGTCCGGTGTGTCGCGCGCGGTCAACGTGATCGCCTGCGAAACGAAGGTCACGCCGCCGATGTGTTGCACCATCCCCTGCAAGTCTTCGATGCGCTGCTTGTAGACGTTGCTCAGGCAGGACGCGATGGGGTCGTCGGCGTCGCCCGTGGAGCAACTGGCGTCGCGTGTGCGCAACCAGACGAGCTGGTCCTGGCGAATTCCAGCAGCCCAATCCGGTTGCGCCGCGGCCAGCCACGCCTTGTAGGCGGCGGCCATCTGGCCGTCAGCAGCGCTTAGTGTCGGCGTGGTGCAGATAGCTTTTTCCTGGGCCGTCTTGGCCTTGGTGCAGTCGAAGCTAGCGGCGTGAGCCAGTGTGCACAGCAAGAACGGAAGTGCGAGGGCCAACAGGGTCTTGCGCATGGCCGGGTACTCCTTGGATGTTCAGCGTACGTGAGTTTCTGGTGAGGCCTTCCCAACAGTGAGAAACCGGCGATTCACCTAAAGTTGTGCCCCGTCCGTGGAAGTTTCCGTTGGCAGCTCCGGGCTTTCATATTCAAACTTGCGCAGGTTTCTCAGGCATTCCGTCAGAGCGCCCATCAGGGTTTCGTGCCATCCGCAGGGCTGGAACTTCATGACTTTCTGGTTCAGCTCGATATCCGCCACGGCAAAGAACTTCATGTCGGTGGTCTTGGCGGTGGCGAATTCCTTGACCGTGATGCGCGCTTCCACCTCGCCGTGCGCGTGCTTCTTCTTGATGGAGAAGAAATGCAGCCTGGCGAGAGCCTCCGCGGGATCCTGCTGGGTGAACTTCCAATCTTCCACGGTACGACCTCCATTGATGCCCAGTTTACGGCGAATTGGCGCAAATTTTGCGGAGAATTCGCGATCGATGGGCAGCGTTTGAGCGGTGCAGAAGACTTCTCTTGGTTTCGCTCCCGTCCACTCGTTCGGCGGTGCGGCCAGGAGTGGGAGTTGAACAGATGCCGAGTCAGGCGCAACGCGCGAACCGCTAACGCATCGACACCACCGCAATCAGCACCACAATCCCAATCAACAAAAGCAGAGGAACAGATTTGTAGAGCACAGTTGCTACGCGGGCCGGGGTGTAGCTTGGCGGCTCCCATTTCACTGCAAGTTGCTTGTAGACGGGCAGCAACGCCCAGTCGTAGGCGTTAAGCAGGTCGCGCCTGCCCGCCATGCGCAGCTTGTATTTCCAGGGCCAATGAATCCGCGCCAGATCCACAAATACAGGCGTCCAGTCCTGCTCGAAGTAAATCATGGCCTTCAAATTTCCTAGCAGGTTCGCGCCAAATAACCTGCGCACTTGGGAGCACTTATATGCCGGCAGTCCCTTGGGAAAATGAGCGGCGGCCCGTTCGCAAAATTGGTCGTATTTACGGTGCGAGAGGGGCACCAGCACAACCAGCCGCGTCGGATTTATCTTACTGGTCGATTGTTCCACCTCCCAGAAGAACCCTGGAGTTTTGCCCAGGCGCAGAACTACGAGCCCGGCTTGTGACAGAAAGCCGTGCACGGTCTGCTGCCAGTGGTCGTCATCCACGTACACGCGCGCCGCCCCCAACTGGGGAAGCTTCTCGCCGGGGCGGCCGATACCCACTACAGGTCCGATCTGGTGCAGCACTTCGGCCAGCACCTCTTCCTCGGTGCGGGTGTCGAAGACGTTCAGAACCGATCCCCATAGTTTCATTGGGTGCAGGACACGCCAGAGCGGGAAACTGTCCTTGAACGTCTTGACGTTCCTGCCGTCGTCCTTGAACGAGCGGAGATAAATGACCGGCGGCCGCGTGTCATGGGCCAGTACATCCTGTGCTGAGAGGGCGAGGCACCGCTTGCTTCGGGCGTAAAGCGTATACCAGAGACCAGCGCCAATGGCGACGGGCGCGGCCACCAAAATCCCGCCCCAATCGTTGTTATTGATCAAGTCAGAAAGCGTGAATCCCACGAGCACTGAGCCGGCGGCACCGAGGAGCAGGACGGTAATGGACCACAACTTGAGGGAGACTCCCCTCTTGCGGAGCTGCTCACGATCCTGCGGGGATTGATTGAATACGGGGCCGGCAACAGACGTACCCATAGCGAGGTTCTCCTTGAACCCTGGGGAAAGCGTACCCCACTATATACCGGAATGAAGCACCGAGCTCCAGAAATCGCCGCGCCCGATCCACGCGGCGGTTTCCTGGCGCCCTATCCTCTGCCGGCCATGGAACCGACGAGACGCGATCTGCGTATTCAAACACCATGCAGTATGTGGGTACATTAAGCTGGGGCATGGCGGCGCCGATCAAGGAGCGGGGCTTTGGCCGTTCCAGAATGCAGGCAGCTGCAACGGCTCCCGCGACGCGGCCGGAAATGGCTTCGGCTGACGCCAGACTGCAGGTCGCAGGCGCGGATCCTGGAAGGCTGGCGCGGCAATGCGGGACCCAGTGCGCACCGATGGCCACGCTGGGCACCGCAGGAGCGAGCCGGGCGACATTGTCGGGCCTCGACGGGCGCACGGAGGTGAGAGCTCTGGAGCAGGACTGGACGCAGATTGTCGGCCGCTGCATGAACGGCGACTCCAGCGCATGGGCCGAGATGGTCCGCACGCACCAGAAGCGTGTGTATGGGCTCTGCTATCGCTTTACCGGCAACCCAACGGATGCCGAAGACCTGACACAGGACGTTTTCCTGAAGATTTACTCGAATCTGGGCAGTTTTGACGCTGCACGCGGCAGCCTGCCGGTGTGGATTACCACCATGACTCGGAATCTGCTGGTGGACAACTACCGGCGGACACGGAACCAGCGCGCGACAGGATCCCTGGACGAGGGGTGGGACCAAGCGGAAGAGCTTAGGCCGCGTTTGAGCGTGGCCGAGCGGCTGGCTGACGCCGGGCCGTCGCCGCACGAGTCGGCGGCACAGAACGAGCTGAAAAAGATGGTGCAGAAGGCGCTGATGAAAGTGAGCGTGGAGCTGCGCGAGGCAGTGATCTTGAGGGATTTACAAGACCTTGATTATAAAGAGATTGCACAGGTTTTAGGGATCCCCGAAGGGACCGTGAAGTCACGGATCAGTCGGGGGCGTGCGGAACTGGCGCGGTACCTGGAACGTAGCAAGAAGGAGGTGATGTAGCCATGGCAGAAGGCACACATATTCCGGGCACACCAGCATGCGGCGAGTGGGAGACGCTGCTGGCCGATGCACTGGACGGGCTGCTGAAGCCCGAGGAAGAGACGCGGTTTCTCGCGCACAAGGCCGGCTGCCCGGCGTGCGCAGCGCTGTATGAAGCGGCGCGCAAGGGCCGCGAGTGGCTGGAGTTTCTGTCGCCCGAGCCGGAACCGCCCGAGGGTCTGCTGGAAAAGATTCTAGCCAACACGGGGCCGGGCCACGAAGTAAGCGGCTTGCCCCTGCCGGCAGGGGTTGGTGGAGTTCCGGCGTTTGTTCCGCCAGTTTGGCAACAGCCTGGTTTCATGGCGCGGCTACGTTACAGCGTGCAACCGCGGCTTCTACTAACGGCGGCGATGGCGTTCTTTTCCATCGCGCTCACGCTGAACCTGGCGGGCGTACGGTTGTCGAACCTGCGGCTTGCCGACTTGAGGCCGCATGCGATGCGGTCGTACATGGAGCGGCAATTGACCATGGCTTCGGTGCCGATCGTGCGCTATTACGACCATCTGCGGTTTGTGTATGAGGTGGAATCGCGCATGCGCGAACTGCGCGGCGACCCCGGAGACGATGGCAAAGGCGGCGCACCGCAGCAGAATCAAACCCAACCGGTAACGCCGGGCGAGAGCCGGAAGAATCCGGGACGGAATCCCGGAAGCCATGATGGAGGGTTGCGCGCGGGACCTCGGCAACAGCCGGACACGCCGAAAGCAGAGCCGGCAAGCAGCAATGAATATTTGGAAACTTCACTTAGGTTTCCGATGCGGTCAAGACGGACAAGTGGGCACACCAGTCGGCAGTCCAGAGGCTACAGGGTGCAAACGTTGGAAGGGAGCACACCATGGATTGCGTAAACCATAGCGGCGTGAATGCGACAGCATACTGCCAGAGTTGCGGCAAGGCACTGTGCGAGGCATGCGTGCGTAAAGGATCGGCCGGACAGATTCTCTGCGAGCCGTGCTGGATGGCATGGCAGAACGCGCAGAGGTCCTATGTGCCGCCCACCGTAGGTGAACCGAGTCCGGGGCTGGCGGCCCTGCTGGGATTCATTCCCGGCGTGGGCGCCATGTACAACGGCCAGTTCGTCAAGGGCATGGTGCACCTCGTGATCTTCGCGGTGCTGGTCAGCGCGGCGCACGTGTTCGGCGTGTTTGGCCTTTTCGTGATGGGGTGGATCTTCTACCAGGTATTCGAGGCCTATCAGACGGCGAAGGCGCGACGCGACGGAGATCCTCTGCCCGATCCGCTGGGGCTGAACGAATTGAGCAATTCTATTGTCGGGGGCATGCGGCCGCCATCGGGTCCGCCACAAGGCCCGCCACCGGGAGCGGGAGCAACGGGCGCGAATCAGAGTGCCGAGCAGGCGGCCAACCAGCCGCCGTATCAAGCTCCATATCAGGCTCCGTACCAATCAGCGTACGGGGGTCCGGGCGTTCCTCCGATCCCGCCAATTCCACCGATTCCGCCTTTCCCGCCGGTGCCGCCGATGCATTGGCGGCGCAGGGAGCCGGTGGGCGCCGTGATCCTAATTGCTCTGGGCGTGCTGTTTCTGCTGGGGCAGTTTGATTGGTTTTCGTGGCACTGGTTCCACTTTAGCTGGCCAATCTTGTTGATCGGACTGGGCGTATGGCTGATTGTGCGGCGACTGCAGTGTTCGCATATTGCGCCGCCGGGCGGTCCGCAGAATGGACCGCAGGGTAATTCGCCGGCGGGGCCGAAAGATCAATCGCAAAGAGGCCAGCCATGAGCCGTTACATTTTGATTCGCAGATTACGCGGCCCGGCATTTCTGTTGCTGGTGGGTGTGAATGCACTGCTGGCCCAGGCGCACATTCTTGGCTGGGGACACAGCTGGCCGTTCTACCTGATCCTTGCCGGGTTGCTGCTACTAGCGGAGCGGGCAGCGCTGGCGGCGGAAGGCTATCCAGTTTTTCCCGGCGCGCCATGGCCTGATGCATCGCAGGGAACGAATTCGAGCGCAGGGCAGAGCGGGGTAAATTCTGCCGCAAACGCAGGCACTTCGATTGTGCCTGTGGGTCACTTTCAGAATGACAGCGAGGAAGGGCAATCATGAGCAGCATGCCTCCGAATATGCCTCCAAACACGCCTCCGGGTGGCGGCGGAATGCCGCCGTACGATCCGAAGACGCAGTGGAGCTCCTACCGCGAACAGCAAAAAGCCGCGTACCGCGCGCAACGCGATGCTTGGCGCGCACAGCGCCACGCATGGAAGGCGAACTACGTGGGAACGTACGGCCCGCGCGTACCTTCGATGGTGGGTCCGATCGTTCTGGTGTCTGTTGGCGTGATCGCGTTGCTGATCATGAGTGGCCATCTCGACGCAGCCACGTTCTGGGAGTGGTACGGCCGGTGGTGGCCGCTGCTTCTGATCGGCGCAGGGCTGGCGTTGCTGGGCGAGTGGGCGCTCGACATGCGCCGCAAAACTCCGGTGCGGCGCAGTGGCGGCTTCATTGGGATCCTGATCTTCCTTGCATTTCTGGGCGCAATTTCAGCGGCGCACAACCATTTCTGGGGCCCGTTCCACGGCGACTTCGGCGATGGCGGCTTCTTCAACACCTTTGGTTTGCCGGAGCACGACAGCGATCAGCCGGTCGACAATCGGCAGATTCCGGCCAATGCGTCGATTGAGATTCGCGTTCCCCGCGGCGACGTGAGCATTACGGCGAGCGACCAGCCGAACCTGGAAGTGCGTGCGCAGGAAGTGGCCTATGCCAACTCGGACTCGGGCGCGAAGAAGATTTTTGACGCCGAGGCCGCGCAGGTGACGGTGAACGGCAGCGCGGTGATGATCCAGGCGCAGTCAAACGACCGTGGACGCGTGAATTTGACGGTTTCCGTGCCGAAAACGGCGCACGTGACGGTCAATGCGGGATGGGACAGCGTGACCGCGAGCGGCCTGGGCGCAGGCGTCGACATCACAGCCCGGGGCGACATTCATCTCAGCTCCATCACGGGACCGGTGGTGGCGCACTTTGTCCACGGGAAGCACGACGTTTTCGCCGCGCAGGATGTTCAGGGTGACATGACCCTCGAGGGCGACGTGAACGACATCACCGTGTCCAATATCAAAGGCGGGATCGCACAGAACGGCGACATTCCGGGCGACGTGTCGATGGAGAACGTGACCGGGCCGGTGCACCTTCGCACCTCAGTGACCACGGTCGATGCGGCGCAGTTGCCCGGCGAACTGACCCTGAACGACGATGACCTGCGAGTCATCGGCGCCAAGGGACAGGTGCACGTGACAACGCACTCCAAGGACGTGGATCTGAGCCAGGTGGACGGCGACAGCCACGTGGAAGACCGCGATGGCAATATCCGCATCGAGCTGGCGGGGACCTACGGTGTGGAGGCAACGAACAGCAAAGGCGACGTGGAGATCACGCTGCCTGCCAATGTCTCCGCGACGGTAAACGGGCGCGCGCATAATGGCGAGGTGGTGACGGACTTCGGCCTGACGGTGACCGGCGATGAAGACAAAACGGTCAGCGGGCGCATTGGCTCGGGCACGGCGCATATTGTGCTGACCGCGGACAACGGCGATCTGCACATCAAGAAAGAGACGGCAGCTTCGCCGGCAGAGCCGCCTGCACCGGACGTTCCGGCCCCTCCCAACGCACGCCACCTGAAGAGCCCGAAAGCGCCACCGGCTCAGCCGGTTACGCAGTAAGTCGGCCATACGGCACAGGAACCGCGAACGGCGCGGGAGGGTGACCCCCTTCCGCGCCGGTTTTATTTTCTGCGGCAAGAGTTGTATGCTCCTGCGCAGGGGGTCATTCAGGGTCATGATGCATGCGCCGGTCAGGGTCATTACAGTGGAGCGGGAGTACGGCTCGCACGGTGCGGAGTTTGCGCACGATCTAGCGGCGCGGCTGGGCTGGAGACTGCTGGATTCGGAACTGGTGGCCGGCGCGGCACGCATCGCCGGCATCGATCCGAAGGCGGCGGCCAAATTTGATGAGCGGCTGGACCCCTGGTATTACCGTTACGGCAAAATGTTCTGGCAGGACCCGGTGTACGCGCCGGCGACCAGCGGCGATGAGAAGATCTTCGACTCCGAACGCATGCTGGAACTGATTCGGGCACAGATTCTCGACGCTGCGAAACAAGGCGACTGCGTGCTGGTAGGTCGCGGATCGGCCTGCGCCCTGGCCGGACGGCCGGGATGCTTTCATGTTTTTGTGTACGCAACGGCCAGCGCCAAGAAGGAATGGTTCTCGCGGGCCTTCCCTGAGCGGGCGCAGCAGGCTGAGCAGCATTTGGCGGCCTTCGACCGGCGGCGCGCGGCGGTCATCCGCAAGTTCTATCAGCAGGAATGGTGCACGCGCGGGCTTTACCACATGCTGCTGAACTCCTGCGTCGGGGCGGAAGCCATGATTAACGCAGTGCAATGCGCGGCGGGATTGTGTGCATCCCCTGCGGAGCCCGTGGCGCGATAGTCTATCCGCGCAGAACTCGGAATCCACTCAAACGGCTGTGCGCGCAACACGCGGGCCGATGCGCGTGAAAACCTCCCAGGGAATTGTGCCTGTGGCGCGAGCGTGATCGTGAGCGGTCACCGATTCATCACCCTGCGTGCCAATGAGCGCAACTTCGTCGCCAGCGGCAACGCCGGGAATCTCCGTAACATCCACCACTGCCTGATCCATGCTGACGCGGCCCACAAGCGGCGCGCGCTGGCCGCGGACCAGCAGATGGAAGTTGTTGCCAAGCGAGCGGTCGAGGCCGTCAGCATAGCCCACAGCGATGAGGGCGAGGCGCATGGGCTCGGTGGCGACGAAGGTTCCGTTGTAGCCCACGGTCGCGCCGGCAGGCACGGAGCGCACGCCGATGACCGAGGATTTCCAGGTGAGCACGGGCTGCAAAATGGCACGCGCGGCCGCTAGCGAAGGCGGCTCGTCCGCAGCGGAGAACGCGGGATCGAATTCGGGCACGATGCCGAAGAGCGCGAGGCCGGGACGCAGCAGAGCCTTCATGCCGTGGCGTGCGGCGAGTTCGGAAAAAGGGCGGGCCTGGCCGGCAAGCAGCGCAGCCGAGTTGCCCACGTTGAGCCACTCCGCAAATAGCCCGGCGGCGGAGATGCTTGTGAGGACGTCGTCGAGGCGCGTGAGTTGCTCCTGCGTTGCCTGGCCGTAGGCTTCATCGGCGGCAAACAGATGCGTCATCACGGCCTCAAGGCGCAGCGGAGAACCCGGCGCGAAGCGCGAATAAATCGCAGACAGCTCACCGGGCAAAACGCCCTGGCGGCTCATGCCGGTGTCGATCTCGAGATGAACGGGAAACGAGCCGGGCCCCGCGCCGGCTGCACGCGCGGCAGCTTCCAACTCGTCAAGCTGCCACAGCTCCCACGCGATGGGCGTGAGTTGGAATTGAATAGCTGCCGCGGCCTGGCCGGGAGCGATGCCCGCCATGATGAGCACGCGCGTATCAGGACACAGGGCGCTCGCGGCGATGCCTTCTTCCACGCTGGTGACGCCCAGCCAACCAGCACCTCCGCGCACCGCGGCGGGTGCGCACAGAGCCAGCGAGTGGCCGTAGGCGTTGGCCTTCACCATGGCGAGCAGCTCGGCGTGCGGTGCGGCGAGGCTCGCGAGGAAACGCATGTTCTCTTCGAGAGCGCGGGTGCGAATCTCGACCCAGCAGGGACGCATTGGCATGGGCGTTTGCAAATATCAGTTTACGTCATGGTTAGAGCAACAATATCGCGTCGTGGTTCGTTGGCGGAGAGCGGCTTTTTCGGTGGCCGTAAATTCAGGAACGATCCTTCAGCACCGGCTCCAGTATGACGCGGCCGGATGGATTGCCGGTTATGCCGGCCGAAAGACGGTCGAAACCCTTGGAAGTACTGAACGAGGCCGGCGCGGGCAGTCGATGCAATGGGGTTGGAGTGCCGCAAAGGTCAGTGAATCTGACTGCGGAACAGAGACCGGAGCTGCTCTACCTCAGCCTCGTTCAGGCCGCGCTTCGTCACAACTTGAAAGGACTTTCCCTTCGTCAGCGTGAAAACGTCCTTCCCTTCCTTCCAGCCACTGTACTCGCTCCACGCAACAAAGCTGGGCGCGCCAGTCGAGGTTGTGGAGCTGATTCCATTTGCGTCGAGGGTTGCGGTTCCCGGTATATTGCTCGGCTTCGAAACCGCGCGCTGCACCGCTGAATTCTTGCGGTACCAATAAAAACCGATGAGCAATACAGGGATCAGCAACAAAACCCAGGAGACGGGCGGAACATTTTTTCCGGCTGCCTGGTTCTTGATGTCTACCCAGAGGATCGCGACCAGCAGAGCAATGGCATATCCATTAGCTTGCAGATCCTTCAGCCAAGACATCGAGGGCCGGTTCAGACTGATCGCTTCGCTCAGTTCATTCGCGGTGATTTCCGTCTGGACTTGCATTTAAGTGTCCTCCAGGATTTTCCTGATTGTACAGAGAGTCGCCTCGTCTGCAAGCGCATCGGTTCCGGCTGGTCAGGAACTCGGAGATTTGCCGGCCTCGGACCTCAGGGTACTAGCGCAAAAGCGACGACAGTTTCGATTTGCGATCCAACTTCATTGAGCAATTCGGCTTCGAGATCGTCCGGGACCGGCATCTCGCAAGCGGCGACCTCCTCGGGAGTCGCGCCAATGAAGCAAAGCTCGCAATGGCCCAGGCCTTCAGCGCCGTCTTCGCCTGTGGCCCGCACCGGAGGGCCAAAGACGCGGCACGTCATCGGCCGCCATGCGTACACATCACAGCGGCCTGTCGCGGGATCGAGCGCGGGACATGCGGCATCGTTGGCGAAGTCTTCAAAGCGAACCTGGTCTTCAGCAGAGCTGCCGAGCGCGCCCGTGTCGCGATCGCCGGGAAAACTCGGACCGTGCTCCGCGAGCCAGGCGCGGGCGCGGCGCTCGATCTCGGCTGCGAGCGCCGGATTTGTGGCGTACAACTCCGTCATTCCGGCGCGCAGGCGCGCGGCGTCGAGCGCGTTGATGGCAAAGGCTCCGTGGCAACACTGCGTGCAGCCGACGCGGCAGGCCAGGAACGCTCCCGCGCGACGAGCTGCCTCGGCAAGCGAGGCATCCATGATCTGCACAAGCTCGGCATCGCGCGCAGGAAAGGGCATAAGCGCAAGCATAGTGGATGGCGGGCAATGCCGCGAACGCTTGCGGGTTCAAAGGAAGGCCCTGCGTGCGCTATATTCATGGGGTGGTTGGCGGAGGTCGATTGTGAAGTGTTCTTCCCTATCTTGGTTGGCGGCCGTGTCGGCGCTCACCGTTTCCGCGGCGTGTGCGCAACAGGCGCGCCTGGTGGTCGATCAAAAAGGCGATCGCAGTCTTGCGATTGTCGATCCCGTGGCCGGCAAGGTGATTGCCGACGTGGCCGAAGACGGCATTACCGGACATGAAGTCGCGGCTTCGCCCGATGGGCGGCTGGCGTTTGTGCCCATCTACGGCAACTCGGGTGTGGGAAAGCCGGGAACCGATGGGACAAAGATCGTTGTGATCGATGTGGCTGCGCACAAGGTTGTGGGGGAGATCGATTTAGGCTACGCCGCGCGGCCGCACTGCGCGGTTTTCGGGCCGACGGATGGACTGCTCTACGTGACGACGGAGCTGGATCAATCCGTGACGGTCATCGATCCGAAGACACTGAAGGTCATCGACGCGATCCCCACGGGGCAGCCGGAGAGCCATATGCTTGCGCTCTCGCATGACGGGTTGCACGGCTATACGGCAAACGTGGGGCCGGGCACGGTAAGCGTGCTCGACGTGAAGGCGCGCAAAACACTCAAGGTGATTCCCGTCTCGGGCAACGTGCAGCGCATTGCAATTTCCAACGACGACCGTTGGGTGTTCACTGCGGATGAGACCGCGCCGCGTCTGGCAGTGATCGATACGGCGTCGAATGCGGTCGCGAAGTGGGTAAAGCTCGACGGGCTGGGCTACGGCAGCGCGCCCACGCCCGACGGCCGTTTTCTGCTGATTGCGATTCCCGAAGCGAATGCGGTGGACGTGATCGACCTCAAGACCATGACCGTCGTCGAAAAGGTTGCTGTGGGTAAGGATCCGCAGGAGGTACTGGTGCGGCCCGATGGCAAAGCGGCCTACGTTTCCTGCATCGGTTCGAACCAGGTGGCGGAGATTGATGCGGCCACGTGGAAGGTGACTCGCACGATCGCCACCGGCAACGGAACGGACGGATTGGGCTGGGCGAAATAAGACGGAGAGTCGGCGGGTCAGCTAGTCAGCGCGCGCACGGTGAGATGACGGAGGCAGAACGATGGCAGCGCAATGCACGCATTTGGGAACGATTAAAGAGGGTGTGAAGCCACACACTAAGGGTTGCGAAGAGTGCATGAAGTTGGGTGACAAGTGGTTGCACCTGCGCATGTGCCTGGAGTGCGGGCATGTGGGCTGCTGCGACTCGTCGAAGGGCCGGCACGCGCGCGCGCACTTTAATGAGACAAAGCATCCACTGATTCAGAGTGCGGAACGCGGCGAAAACTGGCGCTGGTGCTACGTGGATGACATGTATCTCTAGCCTGCAGCTGATTCAACTTCGATTTTTTTCGTGTCGGCGACAAGCTGGACGATTTTGAAGCTGCGCAGCTGACCCTCGGCTAGCGGTTCTGGTGCAGCCGACGGCGAAGGTGCATTGCCTTTCCAGCGAGCTTTCAACATGGACGAGAGTTGCGAGAGATCGGGCGCGGCGCCTGAAGTCGGCGCAGTGCTTGGGGCTGCGGATTGAGCCGAAGGCGCCGCTGCCCCACGGCAGGTGGCGCGAATGCCTTCGCCGAGCTCGACTGTTGCCCCCGAAGCCGTCAACTCGACCACGCGCCCCGAGACATGGTCGCCAACTTTGTGTTCGGCGATGTACTCGTCGATGCTGGTCGGGATCAACTGCTTCATGGAAAGCTTAATCTGGCGCTTCTCGGAATCAATCGCAAGAACAAGAGCTTTGACGCGCTGACCCTCGCGCAGCACGTCGCGCGGATGATTGATCCGGCGGTCGGCGACGATCTCGCTGACGTGCACGAGTCCGTCTGCGCCGGGAGCAATCTGGACGAAGGCGCCGAAGTTCATGATCTTGGTGACCGGGCCTTCAATTTGCGAGCCGACAGGAAACTGGCGCTCCACTTCGAGCCAGGGGTCAGAGAGGGTTTGTTTCAGGCCGAGAGAGATGCGGCCGGCGTCACTCGCGGTGGGCGGCTTGACGGAGAGCACGATGGCGTCGACGCGGTCGCCCTGGTGCAGCACGTCGCTCGGATGGTTGACTTTTCTGTCCCACGCCATCTCCGAAACGTGAATGAGGCCTTCGAGGCCGGGCTCGAGCTCAACGAATGCGCCGAAGTCCATGAGGCGTGTAACGGCTCCGGCGACGCGTTGGCCCGCCACGTAGCGTTCGGCCGCGGTCTCCCACGGCTCGGGCTGCAGTTGCTTCAGGCCCAACGATATTTTCCCGGTGCCGGGATCGATTTTGAGAACTCGCAACGTGAGCTGCTCGCCGACGGACAGCACGTCTTCGGCCTTGGCGACGCGGGCGCGCGAAATGTCGCTGATGTGAAGCAGGCCGTCGAGTCCCGGCTCAATCGCGACGAACGCGCCGTACGGCATGAGCGTGCGCACGGTGCCGGTGACCGTGTCGCCTTCTTTAAGCGCAGCGCGGCGTTCGTTGAGCGCGCCGCGAGCCTGCTCTTCGAGAACCACGCGGCGATCGACCACAACGTTTTCGTCAGCGACTTCGAGCTTGGTGATGCGGCAGGTGATGGGCTGGCCGACGAGGGCTTCGAGCTCGGCAGCGTCGCGCGTGCCGCTGCGGCTGGCCGGCATAAATGCGCGGACGCCGATGTCGACGCTGAGACCGCCTTTCACAACTTCAGTCACGGTACCGGAGACGGCGATTTTCTCAGCGTATGCGTGCTCCAGCCCCGACCAGTCGCGGGGCTGCGCCACACGGAAGCGCGAAAGCGTATAGTAGCCCTCCTCGTTGCGCCCAGTGATTGAAACGGGGAACGCGTCGCCAGGATGTACAGATTCGGCGTTATTTTCGAAGTCCGAACGGGGCAGAACACCTTCCGTCTTGTAGCCGATGTCGAGAAAGACCTGATCGGCGGAGAGCGAGACCACAGTGCCCTCAAGTTGTTTGGTCTTCGCGCGATGCGTGTGCTCGCGGTCGAAGGCGGAGAGCATGTCAGCGAAGGATTCGGCAGGCTCGGGGTCAGCTTCACTGTTCAGATCCTGCTCTTCGACGGGAGTGCTGGGAACAGATTCGGCCGGCGCTGGAATCTCGGCGCTGACGGCACTGGGTTGAACGACCAGACCTTGGTCTTCGGTCGGCGTAGCACCGGGTTCGGTGGAAGTGGGTTCGGCTGATGGAAGCAGTTCGTCGGTCATGAGGTGTATGGACTTATTGTTTCATGGCGCAACGGCCAGACACGCAAGCTTTTGGTGGTGCGCTGGTGCGCGTGAAAAATCGGACGCCGTAGAGAATCGCGAAGATCAGGATCGCCCAGTCAAGGTAGCCGACAAGAGAGATCAGGGCAATCCGAACCAAGGGCGTAGACTGCGAGCCAACGAGTACATTGAACAAAGGGATCAGGAGCTTAGCCGGCCAGTGTACGATTTCCACTCCGTAGTCGAGAAATCGTTCGAGAGCTCCGGCATCGGACGGCAGTCCTTCGAAGTCCCTCGCGAGAAACCAGAGACATGCGAACTCTAGAGGCAGCGCCGCAATCAGTGCGACTTTGATGGGCTTTCTCATGCCCACCATCTTACCTCCGTTGTCTACGCGGCGGTTTTAATTGCTTCGCACCCGGTTCGCGGGTGCAGCAGTCAGATACTGAATTCCGTTCGACAGCAGACGGCGGTGGAAGACGCGGTGCATCTCGGTGATGCGGTGGAAGAGCAGCTTGCGCCCGTGTCCCGACCAGGCAAATGTGCCGGCGCCGATTTTGCGGTCGTGGTCGCGGCTGTAAGCGGCGATGATTTCAATACCGTCGCCGGAGACGATGAGGCCGTTCGAGTCGGAGCCCTTCACCTGGTACTCAATGCTCATGGCGCGGTCCACAGGAAGTCCGTCGTAGACGGGATGCTTGCGCACGAAAAACCATGTGCCCATCCAGGAGGCGCGTGAAGTCCCGACCATGCCGTCGAATCGAAATCCGCATGCAGACGCAAGTTGCGCGCCGGCGCCCATGGCCTGGCCGTCGCTGGTGCAAAGGACGATAAGCGGTGTGCCGGAGTTGAAGCCGGCGGCGACATCCGCGGGCAATTTTGTCGGCGGAATGGAATGGCTGCGGAGGTCGGCGCCCACATCGTCCGTGTGGACCGTATCGGTGGGCTGCGCGGTGGGCGGCGAGGCAACGATGAGATCGTAGTGCTTACCCTGCGCGAAGGGTTCGAGGATAAGGCCGGGAATGGGCGCGAGTTGCGCGGCAATTTCGTCGGCGAGGCCGGACGTAGCCACACGGAGATTGTTGAAGTGGTGCGGCATGGGGTCGACGACCCAAATCTCGCGGCAGTGTTCCGTTTCTTCGTTGCCGGCGAGCGAGAAGTGCGTGGTCCACACGCCCTCGCGGTCGAGCGCGGGGCTCGTGACGTTCTCCTTGACGAGATACGAGAGCTGATCTTCCACGAACGCAGGCGCATTCCACGCGCCGATGGCGTGACGCGTGCCCTTGGGTTCAGCGACCGAAAACGCGAGCTTGCCGGGAGCGGGGCGATTCGAGTCGTTGAGCAGGTAGAGGTCGAAGGCGACTTGTTCGCCGAGCGCGGCGACTATTGTCTTTTGCTTTGCGAGAGGCCGTACCGGCAGGAGCGAGTTGCGAATGGGGGCAGGATTGGATTTGAAATCGCGGAAATTGTCGACGAGGCCGGAGTGATTTTCCATCGCGGTCGATTCCCAACCGCTGACTGCGGCGTAATCGTTGAGGTCGCAGATGCGTATGTTCTCAAGGAATTGTCCCCACGACTCGTAGGCGCGGCGTCCGATAGACTGAAAGAGATCGCTCGCGGTGGGAAAGGCCTTGCGGAAGCCCCACGTGTCGAGGAATTTGTCGTAGACGGCGAGAAGCTCCTGATGATCGGAGAGGTCGTAGCTGTGGCCGCCGTGCTTCATGATCTGCTTGACGAGCGCGGCATGGTCATCGATCGACGCGGCGCCTTTCATCTCGCCCCACTCCACAATTTCCGTGCGGTTCGTGGAGTAGTAAAGAAATTGCGTGGGGCTGACGTATTGCGCGTCCTGCCACACATCGGAGGGCTGGCCCTGGTGCTCGTCCCACCAGCCCCCCGCACCGCCCTCGGCGGAGGTGCGGATGTGGTCGCTGTATGGTTCCATCCACGCCTGGGGCGCACGCGTGGCGAAACCGTCACAGCCGACAATGCTGCGGCTGGGGTCTTCGGCGTGCATCATGCGGAGAACACGTTCGAGGTTCGGGTTTGAAAGATCGGGTCGCCCTTCGTTTTGCAGTATGTACTCGACTACCGAGGGATGGCTGCGATTAGCGCGGATCATGCCGAGGATTTTGGCCTGCATGTAGCGCTCGGCAAAACCGTCAGGCTGACCGGCGCGACCGACCGCCTGCATCCCGCCGCCTGGCTCCATGCAACGCAGCAGGCCGCGGCGATCCTGGATGGCGAGCACTTCTTCTTTGGCAAGGTTGCGATGGAAGTTAAGGCAGTTGAGATGAAGCTGCTGCGCGACGCGAACTTCTTTCTCCGCGAGCTCGGGCGTGGGAAAGAGCCCGTTGAGCGCCCAGTAGCCCCACGAGATCGCGGTGTAGATGCGCACGCGGCGGCCGTTGAGACGGAAAAGTGCGTTGGTGCCGATGCTTTCAGGCGCGAACCAGCGGAAGCCGAAGTCGATGGTGCGCACTTCAATCGCGACTGCGGTCGCGTTTGCGGATTTCGGCGCGCTGGTCCATTCGGCCTTCATGCGATAGAGGTGCGGCGCATCGAGATCCCAAAGTTGAGCGGACGGATACGCGAGCTCGGCTTGAAAAGTAGCGGTCTGATTGGCATCGAGCGGCGCGGCAACTTCAGTGTGCGCGAGTTCTTTGCCGGTGACGGGATCGAGGACAGAGAAGCGGAGGAGGCCACCACTGGCAGCAGCGCCAGTGTTTTCGACTTCCGCATGCGCGGCGATCCGGCGCGGTTCGGGCATGTTGAGCACCCAGGAATCGCGAATGCGCGCGGGGCCGTGAGCGCTCAAAGTGAGAGCGCGATCCAGGCCGCCAAAGCCGTGGCTCTTTTGGAAAGTGGCATTGCCCCACGTGATTCTGCCGCCGTCGACCCAATCGAGGCGGCCGCCCGGATTGGTGATGCGGATGGCAAGTTGATTTGAAGCGCCGGGGCGTGCGGCCGCAGTGACATCGCACTCGAAAGGCAGCTCCTCCATCAGGCTGTAACCGACAAGGTGCTGGTTGAGATAGACCTCGGCGCGTTGGCGCGCGCCGCGAATGTGCAGGAAGATGCGCTTGCCTTGGAACGCGGCGGGGACTTCCAGCGTACGCCACCACCAGGAGACGCCGTAGTAGGCGCCGTTCTTCACTTCATCGTCGGCGGTTTCGAAGCGGTATTCATCGTGATAGGGACGCATGCCGGTGAGGCCCCAGAAATACTGCTCCACGGTGCAGGGCAGTGTGACAGGAATGCCTTGCGTGGTGTTGAGCGCATCCCATCCGCCGGTGGGAGCGTTCACGGGCAGGCTCGCGAGATGCACATCTTCCGGCAGATAGACGGTGTCGTTCTTCCACTCGGCCTTTTGGTCAGGCCAAAGGCGCCAGCCCGCGTCGGGAATGGCGATCAAATTCACGTCGTGCGGCATGGCAGCATTTTGCGCGGCCAGCGGAAGGCGGGCAGCAACGAGCGCCGCCGAAGCTTGAAGAAATTCTCTGCGATTGCTTTTTCCGGTTTTGGACGAGATCATGTGAATCCTTAACGTGGTCAGATCGCGGAGGCGAGTATAGCACTGCGATTGTGCGCACGTCGTGCAGCGACGAGTTAGTTTGCAGGCGGCGCTGATGATATATCTGGTGACTATGCGATTCAGGACCTTGCAATCACGTCAGTTCGCCAAACTGGTATTCTCGCTTGCCCTGCTGCTTGTAGTTCTAAGTGGGGCGGCATTTGCCCAGGGAGCGGATAGCGATGGGGAACAAATCAGAGGAATCCTGCAAAAATACGCGATCTCGGTCGACAATGCCGACGTTGCCTTACCGTCAGAAATCTGGTCACACGATCCCGGCGTCAGTTTCATTCACCCGCTCGGCACGGAGCATGGTTTCAAGCAGATCGCAGATGACGTCTATCTCGGCATCATGGGCAACATGTTTTCAAAGCGCGAGTTGGTGCTCCATGATCCAGTGATCCACATTTACGGCGATGCCGCGTGGTCCGAAATGACGTGGACCTTCCACGCAACGAAAAAGGATGGTTCTGCTATTAAGACGGAAGGACGAGAAACTCAGGTGTATCACAAGGAGAATGGAACCTGGCGGATTGTTCTGGTTCATTATTCAGGACCGCCGGCGGCCATGCCGAGCGCGCCGCAAGGGCGTTGAATCTACAACTCGAATCGGACCGGCCCGCGAACCGCGCCGTTTGGGTCTTGCCGTTGTACCCTGAGAGCAGGCGATGGAGAAACCTTCCCCCCAACCGCGGCGCGGACTTGAGGCATTTGCCTCCCGTGATTTCAGGCGATATCAACTTGCGCGCGTGGCGGTCATCCTCGGCGCAGAGGCGCAGTCTGTCGCCGTGGCGTGGCAGGTGTACTCCATTACCCATCGCGCCATCGACCTGGGATACACGGGGCTGGCGCTCTTCCTGCCCGGGCTCATTTTCCTGCTGCCGGCCGGCCACGTCGCCGATCGCTTCGACCGGCGCTACGTGATCATGACCTGTTACGCGTTGCAGTGCATTTGCACGGCGGCGCTGGTAGTGCTGGCGCGCAACAATTCGCAAAGCATCCTTGCGATTTACTCGGTGCTGTTTTTCGTCGGCACGGGGCGCGCGTTTTCAGGGCCCGCGAGCTCTGCGCTCATTCCCCACCTTGTGCCGGAGACGCACTTCGTCAATGCGGTCACGTGGGGTGGCGCCATCTTCCAACTCGCCAACATCACGGGGCCAGCGTTGGGCGGGCTGATGTTTACATTTCCGCTCACGCATTTTGCGCCGGACTCGCGACTGGAGGGCGCGGGCATCGTGTATGTGTTCACGCTGGGAACGCTGGGCTGGTTTCTGGTTCTGGTGAGTACGTTGCACGCACGCCCGGGGCGCATGGAGCACCGCGATCTCTCGATGAAGGTACTGCTGGCTGGCTTTCAATACGTGCGCCGCGCGCCCATGCTGCTGGGATCGTTTTCGCTGGACCTGTTCGTGGTCCTGCTGGGCGGGGCCGTGGCGTTGATGCCGATCTTCGCGCACGAGATCCTGCAGCAAGGTCCGCGCGGCCTTGGCATGTTGCGTGCGGCACCGGCGGCAGGCGCGGTGGCGATGTCGCTGGTGATGGCGCGGTTTCCGCTGCGCCGCCGTGCGGGGCGCTGGCTGTTTTGTTGCGTCGCGATCTTCGGCGCCGCCACGGTGGTCTTCGGATTATCGCGCACCTTGTGGCTGTCGCTGGCCTCGCTGGCCGTGGCGGGCGCGGCCGACACCATCAGCGTCATCATTCGCGGTTCGTTGCTGCAACTGGCCACGCCGCCGGAGATGCGCGGACGCGTGAGCGCTGTGAATTCGCTGTTCATCGGCGCGTCCAACGAACTCGGTGAGTTTGAAAGCGGATTGACGGCGCAGTGGTGGGGCGCGGTGCGCGCCACGGTAATTGGTGGATTGGGCGCGCTGGCCGTGGCCGGGATGTGGGCCACGTTCTTTCCCAGTCTGCGTAAGGCCGATGAGCTGACTGCACAAAGCTTGCGCCCGCACGTGCCTGCGGCGCAGGAGATTCTATCCGGGCTGTGAAGCTCAGTGCGCGCGGCCGCGGGGGCGGGGGGATCGGTTGCGCTCAAAGAGAATGCGCAGGCCGTCGAGGGTCAGCAGGTCGTCAATCTCCTGGATGTAGCGCGAATCCGGAGCGATCAGGCGCGCCAGGCCGCCGCTGGCGACGATGCGCGGCGGTCGGTCCGGTGCGGCTCCCAACTCGGCAAGAATGCGCTCGATGATACCGTCAACGAGGCCGATGTAGCCGAAGTAAATTCCGCTCTGCAGGTGCCCGACGGTGTTGGTGCCGATGACCTTGGCCGGGCGCTTGATGTCAACACGGTAGAGGCGCGCGGCGCGCGAGAAAAGCGCATCGGCGCTCAGGCCGAGGCCGGGTGCGATGGCGCCGCCCAGGTACTCGCCCTGTGCGGAGATCACCTCGAATTTTGTCGCAGTCCCGAAGTCGACCACGATGCACGGGCCGCCGTAGCGCTCGTAGGCGGCGATACAGTCGCACAGGCGATCGGCGCCCAACTCGGTGGGATTATCGATAAGCATCTTCATGCCGGTCTTGATGCCGGGCTCGACGAACGTAGGCTCGATGTGAAAGTAGGTTTCGCACACCTGGCGCAACGTGGAGTCGACGGGCGGCACCACCGACGCAATGATGATGTCCGTGACCTGGGTAGGCGACATGCCGTGCATCTCAAAGAGGTTGACGAAAAAGACGCCGTACTCGTCGACGGTTTGGGTCCGATGCGACGTGACGCGCCAGTGCGCGGCAAGCTCGGGCTTTTCCCCATCCAGCTTGTAGAGACCGAGGGTTGTATTGGTGTTGCCGACGTCAAGAGCAAGCAGCATGCGTTTTTTAGCTAGCCTTTCTCTGCGCGGAGGCCGCCGGTTTGCACGGTGACGAGCCCTTCCGCGGTTAGCACGCGCAGGAATCCGTCCTCATCGAGGCCGGCCGTCACGCCCTTGCAGGCTTGCGGGCCGTGCACTTCCACCCTGCGGCCGCGCATCCATGTTGAAGCCTTCTCGACACGCGCGATGACCGCCTCTGCCGCGTCTGGATGCGCCAGCGCGAGCGCTTCCTGCTGCAGCGATTTTAACAGCGCGAGCAGCAAATCCTGACGCGCGATGTGCCGGCTCGATTCCAGATCGAGCGACGTGGCGGGCGTGGCCAGGTCCGGCGGAAATGCTCGCTGATGCACATTGATCCCGATCCCCACTACTGCGTAGGGCACCACTGCGTGAGGCAGACTTTTGGATTCGAGCTGTGCTTCAATAAGGATCCCTCCGGTCTTGCGCGGGCCAATTAACAGATCGTTGGGCCAGCGCAGATCAACAGCGAGGCCGCAGACGGCGCGGACGGCATCGGCGGCAGCCAGGCCCGCGGCGAGCGGCAGAAACGGCAAACGCGCGGCGGGAAACTGCGGCCGCAAAAGGACACTGACGTAGAGGCCTTGGCCAGCGGCCGAGATCCAGCTATGATCGCCACGGCCGCGTCCTGCCAATTGCTCGTCGCTCAAGTACACCGAGCCGTGCGGCGCAGCATTGCGTACAGCAGCCATCGCATCGGAATTGGTTGACGCAGTAGTGGGCGCGTAGTGCAGCTTACCGGCGAAGACTGTTCCTGCAAGTTCGGTTTCGAGGGCGGCGAGATCAAACATCGTCTAGCCCGGCTCTGCGGAAATTGACATGGAGATGTCCGCGGCGCGGGCGGAGTGGGTGAGCGCGCCCACGCTGATGAAATCGACCCCGGTCTCGGCGTAGGCGCGGATGTTGTCAAGCACGATGCCGCCTGAGGCTTCGGTGGGGATCCAGCGGTCCGGCTGGCCCGTGGCCACGCTCTTAATGCGCTCGATGGATTTCTTCACTTCCTTGGGCGTCATATTGTCGAGAAGGATGGCTTCAGCACCGTGAGCAAGTGCTTCGTCGAGCTCTTGCGGCGTGCGCACTTCCACCTGCACGCGCTGGCCAGGCTTGCGCTCGCTGAGCGCGCGCTTGAGCACCGCAGCGATGCCGCCGCCGAGCGAGATGTGATTGTTCTTGATCAAAATACCGGAGGCGAGATCGATGCGGTGATTGGTGCCGCCGCCGCAGAGGACTGCGTATTTTTCCAGGGCTCTCATACCGGGCACGGTTTTGCGCGTGTCGAGCACGCGAGCATGGGTGCCCTGTATGGCGTCGACATATTTGCGCGTGAGCGTGGCAATGCCGCTCATGTGTTGCAGCAGATTGAGGATCACGCGCTCGCAACTGAGCAACACGCGCGCGTTGTGGCGGATGACCGCCAGCACCTGGCCGGGATGCGCGCGCACGCCGTCGAACATTTCCGGATGGCTGACGACTTCGAAGCGCGTTTGCGCTTCGGGCCGGGCGTCGAGACGCGCGTAAATCTCAAAAAAGCGCGGCATGGCGCCGAGGCCGGCGACGACCAGCTCTTCGCGGGCGATCACTGAGCCCGTGGCGCGCAGACCGGGATCGATGGTCAGATGCGTGGTCGCGTCGCTGATAGCGCGGTCCTCCTGCAGGGCCTGCTCCAGCAATGCGTCGATCTTTTGACTCTTCCAATCCATGGGTTTTCCTGCGGGAAAACATCGTTCAGATTTTAGCTATCAGCTTTCAGCTTGTTCGTGCGAAGTTCACCGTTCGCAGTTCAAAGTTCTTAGCCAACTCCCAAATCTGTCATCCTGAGCGAAGCGGGCCGCGTTCTTTGCGGCTCGCGCAGTCGAATGACCTGCAGTTGCTTTTCGTTACAAGTGCTGCAAACTCTCCATGACCCATCCTTTCGCCGCCTTTTGGCGAAACGGCGGGAAACCGCGAAAACCAATTCACTCCTTCGGCAGCGCCTCCAACGCGGCTCTCGCCTTCTCGAGCAACAACCGCGTTTCCGCTTCCTGCTTCTTGAGACCCTCCACCACGTGCGCCGGAGCCTTGGCCAGAAAGCCCTCATTGCCCAATTGCCGTTCTGCTGCCGCCAAGCCTTTTTCATACCTGGCGATATCCTTTGTCAAGCGTTCTCGCTCGGCGGCCACGTCGAGGGTGCGCTCGTAGAGTACCCCCACGTCGAACGCTGCGGTGCTGTGCTTCGAAAGCCCGGCAGTAATTTGCTCAACGAAGCGCACTTCGCTCACGCGAGCAAGGCGCTCGATGATGTCGCGATTCTCCATCGCGATTCTGCGCGAAGCCGCGTCGGTGCGGACCTCGATGGGCACGATGGCCTTCTCTTCCGCGCCGATTTCCTTGCGGAGGCCGCGGATTTCGGTGATGAGGTTCTGCAGAAGCGCCATTTCTTCGATGACTGGAGCAGGCTCGCCGTCAAGTTTGCCGGGATTTGGGAAATACGCGAGTGCTATGGATTTCCTTGGCGGTTTGCCATCGTAGACTGCGTGCCAGATCTCTTCAGTGATGAATGGCATGAACGGAGAGAGCATGCGCAGAGAAGTTTCGAAGACCAAGAGCAGATTGCCGAGCGACAGAAATGTCTGCGCAAACCGCTCACCAATTCGCTCATCTTCTTCTGTGGGTTCTGTAGACTCTCCTGGTTCCTGAGACGGCGGGAGTGGGGTGAAATCGAGGCGCAACTTGACGATTTCGAGATACCAGTCACAGAAGCTTCCCCAGAAGAACTGATAGATGGCGCTTGAAGCCTCGTCGAAGCGGTAATTTTCAAGTGCGGCGTTGACCTGCGCCGCAGTCCGGTGCAAGAGCGCCACGATCCAGCGCGCCTCAATCGGTGTGTCCGGTTGAATGATTGTGGGCAAGTTCGTGAGTCCATCATCTCGTTTAAGCCCTTCGCGCAAATTCTTGAATGCTTTCGCCTTCTCTTCAGGAAGCTCCTTACTCATCTCCCCCAAATGCTCAAGGCTCTCTGCTCCATGCAGCCTTTGCTGGGCTTCCCAAATACCCATAATTGGGTAGCCCGCTTCCGCCGCCCTGTCCACATTCATGAAGATGAACCGTGCGGCGTTCCAAATCTTGTTGGCAAAGGCGCGGTAGCCCTCGGTGCGGGCCACGTTGAAGGCGATATCGGTTCCGGGCGAGGCCATGGACGCGAGCGTGAAGCGCACGGCATCGGTTCCGTACTGCTTCACAATCTCGATGGGATCGATCACGTTGCCCTTGGTCTTCGACATCTTCTCGCGATTGGCGTCGCGCACCAGGGCGTGAATGTAAACCTCGCGGAACGGGACTGCGTCCAGCAGCCCTCTGGATGAGCCATCCGGCATGGGGATATCGGCCGAGAACCAGCAGCCCAGCATGATCATGCGCGCGACCCAGAAGAAGAGAATGTCGAAGCCGGTGACGAGCAGCGAGGTCGGATAAAAGGCGTCGAAATCAGCGCGGGTTTCGGGCGTGATATTCGGCCAGCCGAAAACAGAAACCGGTAGCAACCCCGACGAGAACCAGGTGTCGAGAACGTCGGTCTCCTGCGTGATCTTGTCCGATCCGCAGTGAGCGCACGCAGCCGGGTCGCCGGTCGTGCCGGGTTGCGGCACCGTGATTTTGTGGCACACACCGCAATGCCACGCGGGAATGCGATGGCCCCACCAGAGCTGGCGCGAGATGCACCAGTCGTGGATGTCATCCATCCAATTGAGATAGATCTTTTCGTAGTTCTCGGGCGTGAAGCGAATGGCTTTGTTGCCGTTGGCATCAGACCTGACGGCGGCGCGGGCTTTCTCGGCCATCGTCTCACCACCGCCGGCCGGTTCTTTGTTGACGGCGATGAACCATTGCGTGGACAGGCGCGGCTCGACCACGGTCTTGCAGCGGTCGCAGTGGCCCACGTTGTTGGTGTAGTCCTTGATCGCTCCCAAAAGTCCTTGCGCTTCGAGGTCGGCGACGATTATCTTGCGCGCGACGTAGCGATCGAGGCCTTGGTACGCTCCGCCGTTCTCGTTGATATTCGCGCGGTCATCCATCACGTTGATGGAGGGCAGATGATGCCGCTCGCCGATGGCGAAGTCGTTGGGATCGTGCGCGGGCGTCACCTTCACCGCGCCGGTGCCGAACTCGCGGCTCACCCAGGGATCAACCACGATGGGAATCTCGCGGTCCATCAGCGGCAGGCGCAGTTTCTTGCCGTGCAAGTGCAGGTAGCGCTCATCCTCGGGATGAATGGCGACGGCTGTGTCGCCGAGCATGGTCTCGGGGCGCGTCGTAGCAACAGTAATGAACTCGCCGGTTTCTTTGCCGCCATCGCCGAGCACGGGGTAGCGAATCTCCCACAGATGGCCCTTCTGCTCCTGGTGGACCACTTCGAGATCGCTGATAGCGGTCTGGCAGCGCGGGCACCAATTGACGATGTACGCGCCGCGATAGATGAGGCCCTGTGCGTAGAGGCGGACGAAGGCCTCTCTAACCGCAATGGACAGGCGCTCGTCCATGGTGAAGTACTCGCGGCTCCAGTCCACGGAGACGCCGAGGCGCTTCATCTGCTCCAGGATGGCGCCGCCGTAATGGCGCTTCCACGCCCACACCCGCTCCACAAAGGCTTCGCGCCCAAACTTCTGGCGCGAGGTGCCTTCTTCGGTCAACTGGCGCTCCACCATCATCTGCGTAGCGATGCCGGCGTGGTCGGTGCCGGGCACCCACAGGGCCAGCCGGCCGCTCATGCGCCGCCAACGGGTGAGGATGTCCATCTCCGTCTGGTTGAGCATGTGGCCCATGTGCAGACGGCCTGTGACGTTGGGCGGAGGCAGCAGGATGGTGAAGGGCTCCCCCCCGGCCGGGCTTTGGACGGCCGGATCGGGAGTTGGCACGGCGAAAAGGTTCTCACGGACCCAGTAACCCGCCCATTGATCTTCAATGGCGGTTGGGTCGTACGCTTTGGGTAGATCGTGAGGCATTTTGTCTTCGGTGAGCCCCTTGAAATTTGCGGAAACTCCCATGAAAACAGGGGTTTTCAAGCGTTGGGGACCACGTTTCAGGTTAGCAGATGGAGGGTGTCGCGAAGCGAAGTGGCCAGGACGCCAGCCGAGCGGACAATGGGTAACGAAAAGGGCCGCACCTGGATCAGGCGCGGCCCTTCATCTTGGTCCCTCGTTCTCCGTTCTTAGAACGGGTTCAGCTTGTCCAGACCCTTCTTCTTTTTCTTCTTGCTTGAAGATTCGTCGCTCTGATCCACCTTGGGCTTCTTCTGCTTGCCCTTGGGGGCAGCGACGGCCGGCGTGGGATTCGTGCCGGGCTTGATGTCGTTCACCTGGACAGGGGCTTCTGCGGGCGCCTCCGCTGAGGGCAGAGCAGCGGTGGCCGGAACCACGGGTTTGACCAGCGCGTTGGGATCGGTTGGTGTGGCGCTGGCCGGCGCTTCTGCGGCGCTGTTGGGCGCATTGACGATTTCGACGCCTACGCCGGTGCCTCCAGCCGGAGCCTGCATCTGCAGCGGCACGTTGTTGGGCTGATCGCTGCGCGGCGGCTCATTGGGACCGGTAGGCGTAACGGCTGTGGCGGGCGCGGGCGGCTTGCCCTGGTTGACGGCCGTGAGAAACATGGTCTTGTTCTGGTTGGTGATGTCGGGCGCCAAAATGCGCTTGGGATCGTCGAGCGTGGGCTCGCCTACGTGCACGGCCTGCACCGTCAAGGGGCCATGCTTGATGATGTCGAGTGTCAGGTCGGTGAAGTGCAGCGGCTGGCGGCTGCGCTCCTCGGCGTCGCTCTCGGCAATGGCTGCCTCGGTCGGCTCGGGAACGGGACGGTTCATGGCCACCAGGCGGTCGCGTGCGTCTTCAACGTGCGGCGTCATGGGATAGCGCGTGATCACCTTTTGATAGGCTTGGGCGGCCTTGTCCTGATACATGGTTTCCAGCCGCTCGCGGATGGCGCCTGGCAGTCCGGGAGCAATCTGCACGTTGTGCGCTTCGCCCGCATAGGCGTCGCCGATCTCGAGCAGCGTCAGATCGCTCTTTGAGTAGAGCGGATAGGTGTCGGCCACGGTCTCGAGACGGGCGATAGCGGCTACGAAGTCTTCACGGCTCTCGTAGTAGCTGCCGATCTGGAACTCCCGCTCGGCCAGAACTTCCTGCACGTCGCGCAGCTTCTGCTTGGCGCGGGGGATGAGGGTGGAATCCGGGAACATGTTGATCATCTCCCGGTACTCTTTCGCGGCCTGTTGCGCGTTGGTAAAGTCGCGGTCCGGCTTCTCCATCTGCTGGTAGTAGATGTCGGCCACCTTCATCTTGGCCTCGGCAGCCTCAGGAGCATTGGGGAAGAAGGTGATGAAGTCCTCGTACTCGGCTTCGGCCTGCGTCAGCGCAGCCGACCCGCCTTCCTTGAACCATGTGTCGCCGACCGAGAGCTTGGCCCTCATGCGGTATTCCGACTCGGGATAGGTATTGAGCAGGGTCTGCAGATCGAGGCGGGCGACGTCGTAGCGGCCTTTCTTCATGGCCACCATGGCTTTGTCGTAGAGTTCCTTGTCGGGCTGCTTGGACTGCACGCCGGCCAGGGGGTTTGCGTTCAGATCGTAGGCCTTCTGCTTCTTCTTCCTCTTAAACTTCTTGTTCTGGGCGTCGGTCGCGGCCTGGGCGTCGGATTGGGCCTGGCTTACAGCCCCACCGAGAAACAACACGGCAAGTGCGACCGCGACGATCTTCAATGACAACCGGTTCATACCACCTCGTTGAAGGACAGCTCTCGCATGGGCCATCCGGTCAATACATGCGCTATTCAGTGAATTTTACTCTTTCCGTCCGCAGCCGTGCGCGCGGATTGAAGGATCTCTGCCTGGCGGGCCGCATCCAGCAGGGCACGCGCATCGCGTTCCGGCTGCCCGGCCCCGAAAACCGCATTACCCGCAACCAGCAGCTCCGCGCCAGCTTGGACGATGGCCGCGACCGTGTCGTGAGCCACGCCCCCGTCTACTTCTATTTTAAATTGCAGCCCCAGTTCCCGCCGTATGGCTGCCAGGTGGCGGATTTTCTCCACGGAAAAGGGGATAAACTCCTGTCCGCCGAAGCCCGGATTCACGCTCATGATCAGCACGTGGTGCACCATGGGCAGGATATCGAGGATCAGGTCCACCCGGGTGGCCGGATTGATCACCACCCCCGGCCTCATGCCGTGATGCAGAATCAGTTCCAGCGTGCGGTGCAGGTGGGGGCAGGCCTCGTAGTGGACGCTCACCCAGTTGGCCCCGGCATCGGCAAACGCGGCGATGAATTCATTGGGGTTATCGATCATCAGGTGGCAGTCAAGCGGCAGCTTGGTGGCCTTGCGCAGGCTGGCCACGACCGGCGGCCCGATGGTGATGTTGGGCACGAAATGGCCGTCCATCACATCCACATGGATGGTCGTGCCCCCGCCGCGCTCGGCCGCGGCAATTTCGTCGGCCAGACGGGCAAAATCCGCGGAAAGGATGGACGGCAGCAGCTCAACCATGGATTTCGTACTGAACCCCTTGCGGGGACAGTGTATCAGGCGGTGAAGGGCGAGTTCACTCGAACCGGATCTCGATCGAAACCGGCGCGACTGAGTTGGCAAAGTGCAGCAGAATCGTGCCGTCTTCCGCTTGATAGTCGCCGGGCGACAAGGTTTGGCCGGCGATCATTACCCGCGTGGGCTTGAGGCGCGACTGAATGCGCACCGCTGCCGTGGTGTCGGCGATGCCGGTTGCGGTAAAGCTGAGCTGGTGCGGGGTGGCGTGGATGTCGCGCACGGCGCAGGCAGCGGCGGCGACGCGCGGGGCGGCTCCGGCAGCGTAGTCCAGGTCGAAGAGCACATCGTGCGTTCCCGGCGCGAGCGTGACGCTCGTCAGGACAGGCAAACTCGCGTCAAAGAGATCGACGAAGCGGCCGTGCAGCGTGATCGGCGCAGCGTTGGGAATCGAATCGTCAAGTCCGGCGGCGATGACGTAAGGTCCACGGCGCAGAACTAGGGCGTTTGTCTCGCTCCACGGCAGATGGATGGCCGCGGTAACTTGGCGGACGTAGCCGCGCACCGTATCGCCGCCGTCGGCTTGATAACTGAGGGCAGCGGGCGAGACGCGCTCCGACAGAACGACGCCCTTGCCGACGTGGAACAGGCCGGATGCGTCGGCAGGGATGCCGAGCTGCGCGAAGAGATGCTGGCGCGGCGTGGTGAAGGCGTTCGGCGCCGTGTTCCACCATTCGCGGACGGCGTTATAAGGATCATCGTCGTTGTCGACCACGACAAGCGCGCCTCCGGCGCGCACCCACGCGGCCAGCGCGGCGTGAAATGCGGGGGTGGGCGGCTTTTGGCCCTCGTAGGTGAGCAGCAGCAGCCGATAGCGGCTCAAAAATCTGGGCGCAGAAGAACTTTCAATCTGCACCGGCTCCACGGGAATGCCGTGCAGCACCAGCGGCAGCGCCAGCCCGTAGAACGAGCCAAGGTACTGATCGGATGGTTTTGGATCGGCGCGTTCGAACATCATGGTGTCGGAGACGAGAATGCCGACGTTGCGCGTGCCAGCAACTTGCCAGCGGACGTCCGCTTGCTTCATGTTGCCGAGGGCCGCGATGACGGTCTGCAGTTCGGTCTCGTACTCCTTGGGAATCCCTTTCATCGGCACGCTGAGTTTCGGAGCAGGCGTGCCGCCGCTCGCGCCTGTTGGAACCACGCTCGATCCTCGCCGGAGTTTCTCAGCATCCTCTTCCGTAGCCGGATGCAGTCCGTTGAAGACGCGTTGCGGCCACGGCATGATCTCGTAGCTTGAGACTTCGGGCATCAGAAGCGAGGCCGTCAGCGTGCTCTGCCAGTGGCTGCGGTAATCGTCCCAGGTGCTGTTCGGGCTGTCCGCGACGGGATCGTTCAGGTACCAGATGCGACGGCCGGACGCCCGCACCAGGTTCTGCATGGAGCCGTACTCCAGGAACGCCGTCTCGAAGGTGCGCTCTTTCCGCTCGCCGTTATAGACGTTGGGCGTGCGCGCGGTGCCTGTCCAAACCTGCGCAATGTAACCGGCCGCGCCGACGCCGATCAGCGACGATTCCGGGCTGACGATGCGCCAATTCGCGTAGTTGATGAGCGAGTGCGTGGCCACGTAGCAGGGAATCGTGCGCCCATGCTCTTTTCCATATGCGCTCACGTAGTCGAAGACCTGCCCGAGGGCGCGGCGATAGAGAAAATACTTGAGCTTCGAGGCGCGATACTGCGCATCCGGCGAGGAATCGGGCGATTGCCACTCTTCGTGGTAATAGGCCTTCCACTCACGCTTGAAGTTGTCTTCCCATCCGCTGCGCGCCCAGAATTCCGGCTCCTCGAGATAAATGGCTTCTACGCCCTGATCGAGCGCGCGCTTCACGCCCGTGCTCAGGTAGCGGCCATAATCCTCGCCTGGCGACATATAGGGAACCATCGGATTGCCGCCGTGAATGATGTGTTTGCCGTTCACGTCAGTCTGCGCCTGATCCCAATGATTGGTGCCGTCGAATTTGCCGTCGAGGTAGTCCTGGTAGCCGCCCCAGGCCACGCCGGTCATGAGATCGACGATGTAGCCGTGGTCGCGCCAGGAGGTCACAAGTCCCGGCATTTTGGGGCCGATGCCATACACCATGGCTGCATCGGCATTCACATTGATGCGCGGCGTCCATGGATCGCCGCTCTGGAAGGTAAGGCGATCCTCAGCGCGGCGCTTGGCGAGTTCGGCGTCGCTCTGCGACTGGGCAACAATGAGTGAGGAGGCGAAAGTGGCGGCGAGCAATAGATAGATGAGAGGAAGAGCGAGTTTCACCGTGATTTTTCTCCGAATAGGTGTGACTCACCAGTGTACGAGATACCGGTCTCCCCGGGCGGCAACTACGGAGAGAAAATCGTGGGCCGTAATTTTGGAAGGGAATTTATGGAGCGAGCGAAAGCGATTTTGCCGCCACGCGGCCGATGCCGCGCAGGATAGCTTTCGCCGGCCAGTGATCTTCCGTGTCAGGAAAGAAGATTTCGCCCGTGCGGCGGGCCTCAGGGCGGTAGTACCAGCGCTTGAGGAGCGCAAGGTGGCCCTGGCGGATCGTAGCTGAAGGTGGCGCGGCCGGTGCGGAGAGCTCAGCCAATGCACCTTCGAGTCGGGATTCGAGAAGCCCGCGTGGAACCTTGGCGCTCGCCTGCTCTCTTGCTCCCCCGTTTGCTGGCCCCTCGGTCCCTGCCAGGGTCCACAGCAGCTCTGCCGCTGGGTTGGCTTGGTCCCTTGGTCCCCGCCTTTCCGGCATCGGTTCAATCGCCACGGGCTGCGCGAAAAGTGAGGTCGATCCCGACTGCTCATTCTGAATTCTCATGCCGACGGTCGAGAACGCGGCCGGCCCGCGCAGGCGTCCGTTTTCAAAAAGAAAGACGGCGACTTCGTCAGGTCGCGCGGACGCTTGCAGAATCACTGCGCGCAGGCGGCTGAGCGGGCGGACGAGTTCGGCAGCGAGGGAGTGCACTGCTTCGATACGTTGCACCTGAGCGTGCAGTGCAGCTGCGGATTCGAAGGCCAGTTCCGCCGAGGCCTGGTCACGCTGGGCACGGAGCGTGACAAGGCGGCTCTCACCGCGCGTCGCAAGAAAGCCTTCGACCGCCGCAGACTCTTCGGCGTAGCGCTCGTCACTGCAGCCCTTGAAGCAGGGCGCGAGGCACATCTTCATTTCGGAGTAAACGCAGCCGGGATAGGTGGGATCGGGGTTCAGCTCGAAGGTGCAGCGGCGCAGCAGGAAGAGCTTGAGCATTTCTTCGGAAAATCGTTCGGCTGCGGCGCGCGAAGGAAACGGTCCGTAGGCCCAATCGGCTTCGCGCAAGCTGGGCCGGTGCGTGACCGTGATGCGCGGGTAAGGATTGCTGCCGAGAAAACGCACAAAGGCAGGGTGGCGCAAGTGCATCCGCTCCAGTGCCTTTGCGCCGAAAACCTCATCCAAAAGAGAAAACTGCGCAAGCAGCGATTCAAACTCCGAGCCGGTAAGCCGCCACTCGATGCGGCGTACCAGGCCCGCGAGATGCATGCGGCGCGGATGTTTTGCTGACGGCTGCAGCAGCCGCTCCAGCCGCGCGCGCAGGTTGGGTGTGCGGCCGATGTAAGGTTCGGCGCGCGTCTCGGCGCCATAGAGCGCAAACGCGGCCTGGGCCTGCGGCAGTTTGGTCAGCGCGGCCTTGGGATCGGCCGGATCGAATTTGAGAGCTAGCCGCACAGGCCGGATTCACCTCAACGTGCGCGTTCGCGCGTTCAGAGTGATTGTACGGTGGAATGCAAGCCGCAAGCAGGGTTCAAATGGTTGCGACACGGCGAACCCGATTCGCGGTGAAGTCGTGCCGCGCGTGAAGCCGAAACTCGAGGCGTGCGTCGCGACGCACATGATAGACCAACACCGGACGGAAGCAGACAACGCAGGTTCCACCGGCCCGGCGAACGCTGGGAAAAACGATGCCGTTCGCGCCGTGCTCAAGAAGTTTGGCGGCCAGCTGCTGCGAGGACTGGTAGCACTCTGGAATCGGGCCGGGTCTGAGGAACCTGGCGAAACGCGCCGCGCCGTCGCGCAGATCGTGAAACTCGGCGGCAAAGTCGGCGAGGTAGTCGTCGCAGGTGGAGACTTCTTCATACGGCCAATCGACTTCGCGCAGTTGCTCGAGCTTGTGAAAGGCAATCTCGGCAACGGAGGTTTCGCGTTCCAGGCCTGCGTACCATGCGCCGCGCAGGTTGCTGTTGAATCGGCCGCCGCGAGGCGCAGCATGTGTAAAGGCCGCATTCACAATCTCGCTGTAGGCAACGCCAAAAAGCAGTTCGTATACGCCGATGCCGGGGAGCAGGCCTTCTTCGCCGAGCAACCGCGCGTTGGTTGCGCCATCAAGCTCAATCAGGTCGCGCAGCTCGGCCTCATTGTCCGCGAGCCCGGCAAGGACTGTGCCTTCGGCACTGTATTTCGATGGAATGAGGCGATGTGTGCCACGGAAGGAGCATTCGCGCACTGGAGGAGTCATGGCGCCAGCTTGGGCTGCGCCGATTTTGGTCGCGCCTCGTGGGGTCGCGTTTTTCTTCGTTACCATTTTCTTCGACGCGCTCGTCATCTTTGCGCCCGGTCCTGTGCGCTCAGTTGCCGCGGCGTGCGTCCAGAAGCTGGCGCAATTCGATCATGCCCGGCTGGCCCAAACGGAGAATGTAGGTGAGCGGCGTGGAACCGCGAAAGATTGGGTTCGAGTTGGAGAGCGTCATCCAGGCATCGGCTAGGCGCGTACTGTAAATGATGTTGAGCGCCTTGAAGATTCCGATGAGCAAAGAGATGCGGGTGATCGCATCCTGATCGAGAGCGCGGCGCGCGGGATCCTTTTTGAGGGAGTAGAACGTGCCCGACGAGACGCCGCCGAGCAGATGGCGCGCATCATCGTCCTTCACGCCCCATTTCTCCAGGATGCTCAGGAACGCTTTGATCGCCGCCGGAGTGAGGCGCTTGCGCGTCGCTGGGTCGGAGAGATCGGCAGCCACGTCGAAGCTGTAGCCGGCGATTTGCGGGATGGGAAGTGCGGTAGCCATAGAAACTCCAATAATGGAATTATATCACTCCAAATTTGGAGAAGCGGGGAATCTGGCTTTACCGACCTCAATTCGCAGCGGTTACCACCACCACTAGCCGCTGCTTCCCATCGAGCGAAAACTGGATGGGGGCGGCCCGCTCGGTCGATCCGCCTGACTCCACATCCCGCTCAATCTTGCCGCCTGTTGCGCCAGAGATCACGACGCGTGCCCTCATCAACGCGGGCATAACAAGCGAACGGTCGCTCGCCTGCCCCGCCGGACCATTGGCAGCGGCGGGTGCAAACTCCAGTGTGTAATTGCCTTTGGGCCAGACGCCGAAATCGGCCGTGCCGCTCGCATCGGTGGTGCGCGCCGCGCAGCCGCCGCCGGGATTTTTGCCCAGCTTGACGTCGATGCCCTTGAGTGGCGCGCCGGCGAAGACGGTTTGCGCCAGGAAAAGACAAGCTGCCGCGACTGCGACAAAACGAATTCTGCTTCCAAATCGGGTCGAATCGATCATTGTGCCTCCGGGGATTTCTGAACATGCTACTACGCGTGCAGTAAGACTGTCAGAACCCCAAAAGGGTAGGATCGTTGCTTGACACTGCCTTCCGGAGAGACGGCGAAAGCTGTTATGCTGCGGGCGCTACGGAAAAGCGATTTAGGCAAGGGGGATTGCCAATATGTGGTTCCTGGGCATGGACGTCGGAACGGGCGGAACGCGGGCCGTCGTAGTAGATGGCGCGGGCAAGTTGATGGGATCGGCGTCGTGCGAACACGCGCCGTTTCGCGCCGAGCATCCGGGATGGGCGGAACAGGATCCCGAGGATTGGTGGCGCGCTGCACAGGAGGCAATTCGCGGGGCCCTGGCGGCGACGCCGGAGCCGCGTGAGCCCATTGCGGCCATTGCGCTCACCGGGCAGATGCACGGCGCGGTCATGCTCGATGAGAACGGCGCGGTGCTGCGTCCGGCGCTCATCTGGTGCGACACGCGCACGCAGCCGGAATGCGATTGGCTCACCGAGAAGATCGGTTACGAGCGTCTGATCGAGCTCACCTGCAATCCCGCGCTGCCCAATTTCACGCTGACGAAGTTGTTATGGGTCAAGACGCACCAGCCGGAGATCTTCGCAAGGATCCGCCACGTAATGTGTCCCAAAGATTATGTGCGCTACCGGCTTACAGGGGAGTTTGCCATTGACGTACAGGAGGCAAGCGGAACGCTGCTGCTGGACGTGACGCACCGCCGGTGGTCGCGCGAAGTGGCAGAGGCGGCAGG
>JBEKEP010000009.1:0-54232 GCA_050013775.1 Occallatibacter sp.
CGTCATGCAGTTGCGATAGCCGGGACAGGGAAACTGCGGAAACCAGCCGCCTTCCTTGTACGCGTTCACCCATGCCTGCAAAATCTCCGTCAATCGCTCGGGATAAAGCAGCGCCATCATCGGGTACCACGCGCGATAGGTGTCCCAGTAGCCGTGGTCGGCGTACATAACCCCCGGTTCCACCTTGCTGCTGTAAGGGCTCATGTGCACGATGTTGCCGCCGGCATCGCGTTCGTGCCAGATGCGGGGATAAAGCAGCGCGCGATAGAGACACGAGTAAAACACTTTGCGTTGGGTTTCCGATGCGCCGTTTATGCGCACCCGGCCTAACGCCGCTTCCCAGGTTGCGGCAGCTTCGCTCTTCACCTGCTCGAAGGACTTATCGCCGACCTCATTCTTGAGGTTCAGCGCAGCCTGGTCGGAGGAGATGAACGACGAACCCACGCGCAGCCTGATCGGCTTTCCCGCCTCCGCCATGAAGCGCACGACGGCCACGCGCCGGCCGCCACCGTTCTTTACCTCGAAGCTGGTGATTTTGGCATCGCAACGCACCGCATAACGAGTGGCAAACCCTTTGGGAACGCCGCCGTGGTTGTAAGAAGTGGAGGCATTGATCGTTCCGTTGGCAGCGTCGCAAGACGCCTCGGCATTTTCGCCGGGAAGGTCGATGAAGACTCCCGCCGGTCCGGACTCCTCAAACGTAAAGCGCATGATCGCGCCACGCTCGGTGGGCGCAAGCTCCAACGCACAGCGGTAGCGCATGAGCCGCACCTTCAACGCGTGCGGCGCAATCTCGAGCTCGGCAGAGCGATAGCTTGAAGCGCGTGCCGCGGCATCCGGCTGGGAATCGCCGTTGAATGGCAAAAAGGTAGCGTAGCCATAATCCGCGAGCCAGGGGCTCAGCTGATGCGTGCAGCGAACGCCCTGCAAGCGCTCGTCGCGAGGTTGAAAGAACCATGCGGTCTTGTCGCTCGATTGCAGTGCCCAGTGCGCCATGGCGAATGGGACTGCGACGATGGGAAGCGTATTGCCGCGCGAGAAGAGTGATGTCGAGTCCGTTCCCTGCAGAGGATTCGCCAGTTCCACGAGCGCGCCGCCGCCGGTCGAGTTCGGCACGCCACCAGCTTGCGATGGAACGGTTTCCGCGGCCGCGCCCACCGCGTCCAGGGTCGAAACCACTGCGGCGGCACTCCCCGCCATCTTCAGGAAACTCCTTCTGCTCGATCCTCTGCCATCTTGCATGTCATCTCTCCAGCCGTTCCTGGTGCGAGCGGAGTCTCTCCACTAGTCGGGTACCGGTCTCTCCGCATGGTACCGGCTGCCTCCCGGTTACGGCAATGGCGTTCGTCATACCGGTTTCCGGCCGGAGATGCATTCCGGTCAGGCCGCTTGGAAATGAAATCGGAGATGCCGATTCGCGTGGCCGTCTCCTCCATGCGCTATCCTGTGCTGGAAGCGCCGCAATTTTCTCGATTGCAAGGCCCGCAATTTATGGCGAACATTCCATTTGACCGTACCGCCAAACAAATCGTCCTTACTCTCCAGGATTACTCGCTGTTTGCTTGGCGGGCCCTGATGAACCTTTTTCGTCCGCCCATTTACTGGACCGATTTCCTCACTCAGTCGGACATCATCGGGTTCGGTTCGCTGCCGATTGTCATTCTTTCGGGATTCTTCACCGGAGGCGTGCTCTCGCTCCAGTCTTCAGCGACGCTTTCGGCCTTCGGCGCCACGGCCGTTACCGGCCAGTTCGTCAGTCTCACCATGATTCGCGAACTGGGCGCGGTGCTCACCGGCATCATGGTCTCGGGACGCAACGCGTCTTCCATGGCCAGCGAACTGGGCTCCATGGTCGTGACGGAGCAGATTGACGCGATGCGCGCCTTGGGTGTCGATCCCATGCGCAAACTAGTGACGCCGCGCGTCTACGCCACCATCACAATGCTCTTGTTTCTCACCATCGTGGCCGACGCCTTCGGCATCATGGGCGGCGCAGCGGTGACCGTCATTCTGAATCACCAGAACGGCACCCAGTACTTTAACAACGCGTACGAGCACCTGGCTTACCCCGATATCCTCCAGGGGCTCGTGAAACCGCTCTTCTTCGGCTACATCATTGCTTCCATCGGTTGTTTTTACGGGATGAGGACCACGGGCGGCACGGAGGGCGTGGGCCGCTCCACGATTTCAGCCGTGGTGAATTCTTCCGTGCTCATCATCTTTGTCGACTTCCTCATCACGCACATCCTGCTTACTCTGTTTCCCACATGAGCCACGCCACCGTTTCCGTGCCCGAACTGCCACCTCCGGCGCCGGAGGGAGGGCCGGTTGTCGCGTTGCACAACGTCGCTGTGGGCTTCGATGGACCGCCAGTGGTCGAGGATGTGAGTTTCTCGGTGGCGCCCGCCGAGACGCGCATTCTTCTGGGGCCTGCCGGTGTAGGCAAAAGCGTCCTGCTCAAACTCATCCTCGGACTGTTGCCCCCGCTCGAGGGTAGTGTGGAACTTTTTGGCGAGGACATCTCCCACATGCCCGAGGAGAAGCTCTTTCCCTTGCGGGCACGGGCCGGCATGGTCTTCCAGGAGGGCGCTCTTTTCGATTCGTTAACGGTCCGCGACAATGTCGCCTATCAGTTGGTCCAGGAAGCCGTGCCCGACGAGGAAATCAACGCGCGCGTCCACGATGCGTTGCGCTTCGTTGGTCTCGAAGAGACCTTCGCCTTTTTCCCTTCGAGCCTTTCCGGCGGTATGAGGCGGCGCGTTGCCATTGCCCGCGCCTTAATCAACAAACCGCAGCTCATCCTTTACGACTCGCCCACGGGCGGCCTCGATCCTGTCACTTCCAACACCATCATCGAGCTCATTGTGAAGCAACGCGACGTGCGCGCCACTCCATCGCTGCTGGTTACCCACCGGCTTCAGGACGCCTTCACGCTCTGCACCCATCGTTTCGATAGCGAACAGGGGTGCATGGTCCCGCTTCCTGAGGGCCAGATCAACCACAACACCACCTTCCTCATGCTCGACGAAGGGCATCTGATCTTCGACGGCTCTCTCCACGAGCTGGTTCACTCGGACAACGCCTTCGTCCGCGAGTTCCTGGAGTAGCTCCTGCTCCCTGCTGGCTACTCACTGCTGCCTGCTTCTACAATCTGATTCGTGATGACCAGCCTCTTCGATCTCTACAAAATCGGCGTGGGTCCCTCCAGTTCGCACACCATGGGGCCGATGCGAGCGGCTTGTCGCTTTGCGCGGGAGCTGGATCGCACCGGTCTGCTCAGTCGCACCGCGCGCATGCAAACCGATCTTTACGGCTCGTTGGCTCTCACGGGTATGGGCCATGCCACCGATCGCGCGATTCTCCTGGGCCTTGCGGGAAACGAGCCGGCCGCGATCGATCCCGCCGCCATTGAATCCGCGGTCGCCGCGATGCGCTCTTCCCGGAGTATCGATCTTGCCGGAAAGCGCGCGGTTGCCTTCGACGAGCCTTGCGACCTCGTCTTCCATCGCGACCAGATGCTTCCTCCGGGCGCCAGCACGAAGCATCCCAATGGGATGCGGTTCACGGCCTTCGACGCCGAGGGCGCAATCGTCGCCCAGCGCACTTTCTTTTCCATCGGCGGCGGCTTTATTGCAGAGGATGGAGAAGCCAATCAGACCGCGAGCGAGCCGCAAGTACAGCTGCCGTATCCGTTTCACAGCGCGGCAGAACTGCTTGAGGTCGCCCGCGCGCACTCGCTCTCCATCGACCGCGTGATGCTGGCCAACGAGTGTGAGCGCCTGCGGACACTCGACCCCAACGCGGGACAGGAGGCTCTCGAGCTGCGTGTAAAGGCAGGCATCGAGCAAATCTGGCAAACCATGCAAGCGTGTGCGGAGCGCGGGATGGCGGCCGAAGGGATCCTGCCCGGAGGATTGCAGGTGCGCCGTCGCGCGCGACGCCTGGCCGAGCGCCTGCGCGCTCGTGAAGAGAGCGGGCAACAGGGCGATCCACTGGCGCCGCTCGACTGGGTGACGGTGTACGCCATGGCAGTGAATGAGGAAAACGCCGCGGGTGGCCGCGTGGTGACTGCGCCCACCAATGGCGCTGCCGGAGTCGTTCCCTCTGTGGGGCTCTACTATCAGCGCTTTGTCGATGGAGCCAGCAACGAAGGCATGGTGCGCTTCTTCCTCACTTCAGCCGCGATCGGTGTTCTCTACAAAGAGAACGCCTCCATCAGCGGCGCGGAGGTTGGGTGCCAGGGCGAGGTGGGCGTGGCCTGCTCTATGGCTGCGGCGGGACTGACCTCGGCTCTGGGCGGCAACGACGGCCAGGTTGAGCACGCTGCTGAAATCGCCATGGAACATAACCTGGGCATGACATGTGACCCCATCGGTGGACTCGTGCAGATTCCCTGCATCGAGCGCAATGCCATGGGCGCTGCCAAAGCCGTACAGGCCGCACGCCTGGCAATGAACGAGCCGGAGACGCACAAGGTCTCGCTCGATCAGGTCATCCGCACCATGTACCTCACCGGCCTCGATATGCAATCGCGCTACAAGGAGACCAGCCTTGCGGGTCTCGCGCTGAATGTTATCGAGTGCTGAATGCGATCCGTTGAAGCTCGCGCAACTTGTGAAGGAGAACGTTGAAGCAAATTGCAAAAACTAATTTGCGCATCGAGGGCACGCAATGCGCGCGCGAAATATTTCATCCGCTCATCGAATTTCGTCTCTGATTTCCTCTGCGAGCGAATTTTGCGGTACGACCATGTTGATCTTTTTTTCACTCTCATGTCGTTTTTTTCTTGACATCGATGATTGATGAATCTATACATTCTTCAACTGCAATTTAATTTGCAGAATCGATGCAACCCATCGAAAAGGGAGAATAGGCAAATGGCAACTAAGAAAGCAGCCAAGAAGGCACCCGCGAAGAAGGCGGCCAAGAAGGCCGTAAAGAAGACCGCGAAAAAGAAGTAGCGGATCGAACAACCCAAAAAGGCAACACTCAAGGGGAACGCTGAAAAGCGTTCCCCTTAGTGTTTATGCGGGTAAAACGGTTGCTTGCGAGCGCAACGCCGTACACTTTTGATGAAGCGCACTACGAGGGAACTTGTGACACGACGCAGATGGATCGCAGAAAAATGGGATGAAGCAACGGCAACTATCGACGGTGCGCAAGCGGAACACCTGGCCCGCGTGCTGCGCGCGCAGCCTGGCATGGAGGCCGACGTGGTTGCCGGTGGCCGCGTCTTTCATGCCCAGGTGGCCGCAGTCTCCCTGAACGAAGTCCGCTTCAATCTGACCGCCGAGCTGGTCGCCGATCCTGCGCTTCCCGTTACTTTGGTGATCGCGATCTACAAGTTCGACCGCATGGAATGGGCAATTGAAAAAGCCACGGAGCTCGGTGTGGCCGCGATTGCGCCGGTCATCGCGCGAAGAACAGAGAAGCACCTGGCCCAGGCCGCGGCGAAGCGCGCAGAGCGATGGCGCCGCATCGCGCATGAGGCCTCGCAACAGGCCCGGCGCTCCGATGTGCCCTTGATTCACGACCCGGTCTCGCTCGCGGAGCGCGTGCGCGCGGCTTCTGCGGTCACGCGCATCGTGCTTGCTGAGCAGGAGCGCACTACGACGTTGCGGCGCGCGATCGGAGAAGCAATAGCGGCGGCTAGGGAAGAAATGCCTCAGTTAGAAATCGCCATTGGTCCTGAAGGCGGATGGGCTCCTGATGAAGAAGCGCTCTTCGATGCCGACGGCTGGCGCGCGGCGTCGCTGGGACCGCGCATCGTGCGCGCCGAGACGGCCGCCATTGCGGCGCTGGCCGTTATTGCGTCCTGTTTGGAGTAGTCCATCAGCGTTCGAGCGACTCGGAACTTCGCTGCGGTGCCAGATCGTTCTGTGGAAAAGCCGGACGAAACTATCTGCGCCGAATTTAGAAATGCGCGCCGTGCCCCATCCATTCCAGGTCTTTTGTGGAATGGGTGGGACGACAGCGGCCTAACTCCGCTAACCCCGCTAGCTCCGCTTCTTTTCAGAAATGCGCGAAGTGCACCAGCAACCCCGCGAGCGCTCCTCCCGCAAGATCGCCGACGATCGGAATGGGCGCGTAGCGCCAGTTCGATCCACCCTTGCCGGGAATCGGCAGCAGCGCATGAACGATGCGTGGTCCTAGATCGCGCGCTGGGTTGATGGCGTATCCCGTGGTGCCGCCGAGCGAAAGTCCGATGCCCCATACCAGACTCCCCACGAGCCAAGGTCCAAGGCCCGCGGCCGGTCCGCTCACGGCGACGCCGTGCGAGAAGATGGCGCTGGCCACGACGACCAGCACCGCCGTTCCTAACATTTCACTGAAGAGATTTGCCAGAGGGCTGCGTACTGCGGCGTTGGTGCAAAAGACGCCAAGCTTGGCCGCAGGGTCGGGCGTCAGCTTCCAATGCGGCGCGTAGTGTAGGGTCACGAGCGCCGCGCCGCTCATCGCGCCCAGCAACTGTGCCGACCAGAAGGTGAACAGCGACGCATAATTCCCGCTTGTCACTGCGACGGCCAGCGTAATGGCTGGATTCAAGTTCGCGCCGGGACTACCGAACGCTTGCGCAACGAGCACGCCGCACAGTACAGCCAGCGCCCAGCCGGTGGTAATCACCATCCAGCCGGAATCGGCTGCATAAGACTTGCGCAGCGTGACGCCCGCGTTCACGCCGTCGCCCAGCAGAATGAGAACCAGCGTACCCATAAACTCGCCGAACCAAATCGAGTGCATCGAACCTTCCTTACGTTTGCGCCGGCCCGGCCCACTTGGGTTGCCGCGCGGTCTCAGGTTGGAATTGCGGAACCAAGACATTGTCCACTGCCGGAGTCGCCGCTGCCAAGAGCGATGTCACTTTCCGGCGTCTGGAGTTGCGCGCTCATATTGCGCCCAATGCGCAAGCAGTTCGCCCACCACTGTGTGTCCCACGCGATAAGCGGCCTCGAGCGACGGCAGATAGGCCGCGTATGCACGCCCATGCTGATCGCCCAGGCTTTCAGTCGCGCTCAGCTCGCGTGGCTGGCGGTCATAGTTGCTCACAGCGCGCAGCACCAGCACGCGCTTCAGGTCCACGCGTCCCGCGTTGGCCAGAAACGTCAGCGACTGCAGTGTCCCCGTATCCTCCATCGCAGTGGTGGCAAACATGCCTTTGCCGCCGGTGAAATAAGACACCCACTGCGCGGCCCACGCATCCATCAGTCTGCCGTGCCAAAAGGTCGAAGACGAAATCTCGTCGCCCATCATGACAAACGGCGCCCGTCCCGCTACAGCGCCATCGAAGTGGCTTCGCCGCTCGCGCAACTCCTCCGAGTCGTCCAGCTTCACATTTCGTGTCAGTTGGTAGGCCCACTCCACCAGTCCGTCATTCAACTCGTACACCTCACCCGCTTCAGGCATGGCGGGCTCCTCAAAGGGCCTCGTCTTGCGCAGGGGCACCATGCCCGTCGTCCAGTCTTTGGGAATCTCGCGCGCATCGATCTCGTAGCCCAGGTCGCCGTCCACCACCCATCGCGCCCACGCCGCCGAGCCCAGCGAGATGCGCTCCGGGCATCCCGAAGCGTGGGTCCAGCCCCACAGCCATGATGGTCGCCGCCGCGTGCGCGGTTCCCGGCCCCGTCAGCACCGCCATCTCTCCGGCATCGTTCATGCGCACCGGGTGGTAGCCGTCGGTCAGCGGAAACACGCGGTCCAAATGGTCGCGCTCCACCCAGTACTGCAGCTCGCCCGGCTTGTCGCCAGTGTCCGCACCCGCTTCGAACATCGATACCACCACAACCTTTACCGCGATCGGCGGCGCTTGTGCGGCGGTGGCTGCCGCGAGAGATACCGCGAAAACAAGCAGTAAGAAAAAACGCAATCGGGAAGTCATGTACAGCCATGCTACTCGAGATTGCATTCCACGGAAATGAAGAATCGGCAGTGCCGGGCTTGCACATCGCAATTTGACCTGCCCACGTGCGGCGCCGGCGTTACGATGAGAAGGAATCAGGGGTGGCGCGAATGCGAAGAGCAACCGGGAGAATGGAGATGTGCCGGTGTCTCTTCGTCGGCCTCTCAACCATTGATATCGTGTACGAGGTCGACGAGTTTCCGCTTGCGAACACCAAGGTGGCGGCGCGGAGCCAGAGCGTGTTTGCCGGAGGGCCGGCGACGAACGCGGCCATCGCGTGCTCTCAACTCGGCAGCAAAGCCACACTGATCACGGTTGTAGGGCACAATGCGCTGTCCAGTGTGATCCGGGAGCAGTTGCAGAAATATTCGGTTCAGCTCGCCGATTTGAATCCCGATTTTGAAGATCCACCCGTCATCTCGGCGGTTACGGTGGACAAAGCCGGCAACCGGAATGTCGTCTCCGCAAATGCGACGCGCGTCCATGTGCCTGCTGTTCATGTCGACCGGGGGCTTTGCCGGCAGGCATGTGTAGTTCTGGTGGACGGCCATTACATGGAGGCGTGCCGGGCGTGGGCGGCAGCGGCAAAGGCTTGCGAGACGCCGGTGGTTTTCGATGGAGGAAGCTGGAAGGACGGAACGGAAGAACTTCTGCAAAGCGTGCACACAGCCATTTGCTCTGCCGATTTCATGCCTCCCGGCTGCGCTTCTGCGAGCGATGTCTTCCAGTTTCTAAAAAGCTGCGGTGTCGCGAACATCGCCATCACGAACGGATCTGCGCCGATCCAGTTCCTTTGCGGCCAATCTTCCGGGAGGGTGCGCGTTCCCCACGTTGACGTAGTGGACACCATGGGCGCGGGGGACATCCTGCACGGCGCCTATTGCCATTTCTTATCCACGGGACTCGGGTTCGTGGATGCGCTGACGGAGGCCGCGAAGATCGCGTCGGAATCCTGCCGGTACGCGGGAACGAGAGAGTGGATGAAGCATCCGTCCGCTGGCTCACGCTTAGGCCTCGTCCAAAACCAATAAAAAAACGGGAATTGGCGCTACTATGAAAAAGAATGAGGAGGTCACGCGTGTGCGGACAGCGACGGCAATTATTATCAGTGCGGCGTGTGCGTGGGCGGCGGTGACAGGCGCAGCGGGACAGACAGGACAGGCGGCGCAGGCGAAGCCCTCAGGCCATTGGGCGATCGTGATTCACGGCGGAGCCGGCGACATCGAACGCGCCAAACTGGGGCCGGACGGCGACAAAGCGTATCGCGCCGCGCTGACCAAGGTGATCGAGGCCGGAGCCGCGGTTCTCGATCGCGGAGGCTCTTCGCTCGATGCCGTCGAGACCGCGATTAGGGTTCTTGAGGACGACCCGCTCTTCAATGCCGCGCGCGGCGCCGTCTTCACTGCGGAAGGCAAGACGGAGCTGGACGCGGCCATTATGGATGGCGCAAACATGCACGCGGGCGCGGTTGCAGACGTGACGCACACCCGCTATCCCATTACTCTCGCTCGAGCGGTGATGGAGAAGACGCCCTACGTTCTCCTGGTGGGCCCGGGCGCCGATTCCTACTCAAAGCAAGCGGGCATGGAACAGGTTGAGCCCAGTTACTTCTTTACCGAGAGCCGCTGGCAATCGCTGATCAAGCAGCTGCAGAAGGAGGGCCGTCCCATTCCTGCGCGCCCTGCGGGAGTTCCTTCGGATAGTGACATCAAGCCGGTCGCCCAATGGCAGGAGGCGGCAAACACGCGCCGCTACGGAACCGTAGGTGTGGTCGCTGTCGATCGCGAGGGTAATGTTGCGGCCGGCACGTCGACTGGCGGCTTGCAAGGCAAAATGCCGGGTCGCGTCGGCGACTCGCCGATCATTGGCGCGGGTACATACGCTTCGAATCAGTCCTGCGCCGTCTCCGGCACCGGAGTCGGCGAGTACTTCATCCGCTTCACCGTGGCGCGTGATGTTTGCGCGCTGGTGCAATACAAGGGCTACTCGTTACAGCAGGCCGCCGACGAGGTGATTCAAAAGAAGCTCGCTCCCATCCATGGCGATGGCGGTGTGATTGCCGTCGCTCCCGACGGGCAGATGGCCTGGAGCTTCAACACGCCCGGCATGTTCCGCGCTCGTCTTGCCGAAGGCAGCAAGATCGAAGTGCATATCTACAACGACGAGCCGTGAGCCGGACTTCAATCCGGTTCGCGGCCATTCCCCGATTCGGCAAATATAATTCGAGCAGGACTTCCCCATGGCGCTGCAGTTCACAATCTCCTACATCGAAGATGCGCTCGCGCTTTTCCGCTACTACAAGCGACTTGCCGAGCGTGCAATGGACCAGGTCAGCGACGAACAACTTTTTGCGACCCTCGATCCCGAGGCCAATTCCATCGCCATCATCGTGAAGCACATGGTGGGCAACATGCGCTCGCGGTGGACCGACTTTCTCACCAGCGATGGCGAAAAACCCAGCCGCAACCGCGACAGTGAGTTTGTCGACCCGTCTGCAACTCGTGCGCAACTGTTGGCCGAGTGGGACGACGGATGGAACCGGCTCTTTGCCGGCATCGAGGCGCTCGGTGACGCCGATCTGGCCCGCACGGTGACCATCCGCGGCGAAGTGCATTCCGTCATGCAGGCCATCAACCGCCAGCTGGCGCACTACCCGCATCACGTAGGCCAGATTGTGCTGCTCGCCAAGCATTTTGCCCGCGACCACTGGCAGTCGCTTAGCGTGCCTCGCAACCAGTCGGCCGAATTCAATCGCCGCGTGGCCGCCGGGGAAGCCAGCCAGCGCTGACAGTTGAGTGGCGCGGCGCACAATTGTGCCAGCCGACATTTCTGTAGAATGTTGCCCATGGAAACCATTGCGTACAACCTGCCGCAGAGCCGAATTCCAGAAACCTGGTACAACATTCTTCCGGATCTGCCCGTGCCTATGGCGCCGCCGCTCAATCCTGGCACACTCCAGCCGCTCGGCCCTGACGATTTGGCTCCGCTGTTTCCGATGGCGCTGATTATGCAGGAGGTCAGCACCGATCGTGAGATCGAGATCCCTCAAGAGGTACGGCAGATTTACGCCCAGTGGCGGCCTTCCCCGTTGATGCGCGCACGACGCTTGGAAAAAGCACTCGATACGCCAGCACGCATTTACTACAAGTACGAAGGCGTGAGCCCCGCCGGCTCGCATAAGCTGAATACCGCCGTCCCGCAAGCCTGGTACAACAAGCAGGAAGGTGTGAAGCACCTTTCCACCGAAACTGGCGCCGGCCAGTGGGGCTCTGCGCTGTCGATGGCCTGCGCATTCCTCGGCCTCGACTGCAAAGTCTTCATGGTGCGCGTCAGCTACGATCAAAAGCCCTATCGCCGCGCTTTGATTGAGGCCTTTGGAGCCTCGGTGATCGCCAGCCCCAGCGTTGAGACCGAGTCAGGTCGCGCCATTCTCGCCGCGTATCCCAACTCTCCGGGGTCGCTCGGCATAGCCATCTCTGAAGCCGTTGAAGTCGCGGCCAAGGATCCAGGCACCAAGTACGCGTTAGGCAGCGTGCTGAATCACGTACTGCTGCACCAGACCGTAATCGGCCAGGAGGCCATCGAGCAGATGTCCCTCGCCGGCGACGATCCCGACGTCATCATCGGCTGCACCGGCGGCGGTTCAAACTTTGCCGGGCTGGCGATGCCGTTCCTGGGCCGCAAGCTCAAGGGAAAATGCCACGCGCGCATTGTGGCCGTTGAACCTGAGGCCTGCCCGAGCCTCACCAAGGGCCGCTTTACCTACGACTTCGGCGACACCGGTCACTTGACTCCGTTAGTCAAGATGCATACGCTGGGCAGCACCTTCATTCCCCCGGGAATTCACGCGGGCGGGTTGCGCTATCACGGCATGGCGCCGCTGGTCTCGCACGTCATCAATCTTGGGTTGGCCGAAGCCACCACTGTGCAGCAACTCGATGCTTTCGCTGCCGGCATTCAATTTGCGCGCGCGGAAGGAATTGTGCCCGCACCCGAAGCCAATCATGCGGTCGCCGAAGCCATTCGCCAGGCACTCGAAGCCAGGGCCGAAGGCAAGCCGCGCGTCATTCTCTTCAACCTCAGCGGCCACGGTCACTTCGACATGCAGGCCTACATCGATTACACCGCCGGCAAACTGGAGAATTTCGAATATCCCGAAGAGGAAATCGCCATGGCGCTTGCGGGCCTGCCTGTGGTGGGGTAAGTTGCTCCCCGAGCCGCAGCCGGATCCCTGTTTTTCTGCCCTCGCTGTGTTACCGTGGCAATACGGTGTCCCTATGCCGGGCCGGGCTTTTCGGACTGCGGCCCGAAGCGCACGATGGCCAATAAGGCTTTGCGACGCAAGGACATCGGCGACAGCGGACAGAAGCAAACGAATGCCCCAACAGCCGGAATCGTCATCGTCTACGCTCTCTGTGAGCCCGGCTCCGTTGACTGGGCCGCCGTCGGAATCTGTTCGAGGCTCGGAGCCCCAAACGGAAACGCACTTGCATCATCATGTTCCCCGTTGGCTGGTGCGTGTGGAATTGTTTCTGCGTGTCATGCTGCGGATGTATATCGGTCTGGCGATCTGCTACGCGCCGTGGTCGCATACTTTCTGGGATCAAAATCCGATCTTTCTACGGTTTCCCTGGTTAGGAAACATTGCGACTGCTGGCGCAGTGCGCGGTCTTGTCTCTGGACTGGGTCTGCTGAATCTTTGGTTTGCGTTTCAAGATGCCATTCGGCACCGGGATGGTTGAGTGATGGAAAACAAGGAACAGAGATCAGGAAACGGGGATCAGAAAACCGAAACCCCAAGAAATTCCAACGTAGGGGCCAAAGCCGCTGCCGCCGCCCCACCCGCCGTGATTCCCGGCAACGGAGCACCGCCTCCGCTGGATGCAGCACCGCTCGCGTACGAGAACCCCGCATTTCTCAACAGCCCCGAAGGGCGGCCCATACGGATTATCTCGGAGTATCTGGAGCCACTGGGGCGCTTTCGCCGCGAGCAGATTCAAGATACTGTTGTCTTCTTCGGCTCTGCGCGTTTTACCGGACGTGAAGAAGCCGACCATGCCCTTGAACTTCTCGAGAACACCGGCTCCGTGCAACCCGCTCCCAGCGAGGAGCAGCCTGCCAAAGCCGCCGAGATCGCCACGGGCCAGGCATCGGAACTGCAGATGAAGCGCGCGGTAGCCGCGGTGGAAATGGCGCGCTATTACGAAGACGCGCGTCGCCTGGCGCAACTGCTCACGCAATGGGCCAAGACCATCCCTTCGCGCAAGCATCGTTTCGTTGTCACCTCGGGCGGCGGTCCCGGCATCATGGAAGCGGCCAACCGCGGCGCTTACGAAGCGGGCGGCAAAACCATCGGCATGAACATCCTGCTGCCTTTCGAGCAGCGGCCGAATCCCTACATCACGCCTTCGCTCAACTTCGAGTTCCATTACTTTTTCATGCGCAAGCTGTGGTTTGCCTATCTCGCCAAGGCGCTGGTCGTCTTTCCGGGCGGGTTCGGCACGCTCGATGAGATGTTCGAGATTCTTACCCTCGCCCAGACCCAGAAGGTGACGAAGAAGATCACCGTCCTTATTTATGGATCCGATTACTGGAAGAAGGTGTTCAATCTCGAAGTGCTGGTGGATACCGGCGCGATCTCACCCAAGGATCTTGATCTCTTCCAATATGCTGAAACGCCCGAGCAGGCCTTTGAGTTGCTGCGAGACGGATTGACGGCGAACTATCTGGCACCCGAAAACGCAGCCGTGGCGCACGCCCAGCTCAAAGGCGTGAAGACTGCGCCAGACGAAGATTTGATGGCAGGCTGGAACATCGACGATTTCCTCGGGCCCGAGCTGGCCAAAACCAGAAAGTCGTAGCCTTTACCGACATACAATCCAGACGGCAGGTGGCCCGGTCACCACAATCGCGTTTAGCCGCAAAAAGCTGTGCCCCGTTCATCGCAGTCTAATCGCGATGAGCGGGAGCGTGCCGTACCACGGTCTATCGGGATAAGTCCCGGCAAATGCCGATCCCACCCCTAACTCACACAAGAAATTTCCCGCCGCCATTTTGCATATAATTTCCCCCTCCAGGCGCACACTATTCCCACAAGTCTCCAATGAGGCAGCGAGCGCGGTTCGACGGACCCTGATCCCCGAAACCGGCAGCCGCCTCTAACCCCTTTGTTGCCTGATTTCTGCAAGCAACCATATGTCTTTTCAGATAGTTACGCGGCAAGCCATCGCGTAAAGCCATGAAAACAGGATATTTGCTTACAGAAATAGTGGGGGGAGAGGGGGGTGCCCGGCCGTTCACCAGTATCGGCACCCAGCGAAACCTCTAGCGGCAGCCTGGCGGCGAGAATCCCGCCGCCTCGCCCGTCCATCGCTTTGGAACAGAACATGCCGAGTGGAATCTGCACTCGAATTGATGAGGCTCTCGGCGCAGCATCGCGGGACCACTCGTTTCGGCGGAGATTTTGGGCCTTTCACCCTTATATTTCAGTATTTTGGTAACTTATTTGATTCCGCGAATGCATCAATTGAAGGGCAATTTGCGCGCTCTTAACCGGATATTTACGAGCTGGGCCCGATACTAGCTGTGGAAATCCGAAAATAGATTGAGGGTCGACAAGGAGCTGAAATGCCGAATTCCACCATCTCGTACTTGTGGCGCGACACAGACGCCGCAAAGGACTTCCGGACCGGCGTGTCGCTGCACAGTCATACGAATCAATCGTCCGAAACACTGGATTTCCTGGCCAACTTTGGCAATCAGTTTCCGATAATGCGGCCGTTGCTGTCGCGTCTCGAACGGCGGGCCGAGCAGATTCATGGTGTGCGCATCAATTATGCGGCGAGCTACTGGACGCCGCCCATGACGCCCAAGCTGGCCTTCGAACTGGAAACAAAGCAGATCGAGAAGCTCGGCATGGGGGCGATGGTTTCGCTTACGGATCACGACAACATCAAGGCGCCCATGCTTCTGCGCACCGTGCCCAGCGCTCGGCAAATTCCAGTGTCGGTAGAGTGGAGCGCCCCTTACGGCGGCATGCAATCGTTCCACTTGGGCGTGCACAACCTGCCCAGCGCGCGCGCGACACAGTGGATGGCCACGCTCGCAGAATTTACTGCCAACCCGAGCGATGCTCGTCTGACCGAAATCCTCGTGGCTCTGAACCAGGAGCCGCATGTGCTCGTGGTCTTCAACCACCCCATGTGGGACCTATACCTGATCGGCAAGGAAAAGCATCAGTTCCTGGTCAACGAATTCCTGCAGAAGAACGGCGCCTATTTTCACGCGCTGGAGCTGAACGGCCTGCGCACCTGGGACGAGAACCGCGCGGTACGGCGTCTGGCGGAAAAGTGGAATATGCTGCTCATCGCGGGCGGCGACCGTCACGGCGTGGAGCCGAACGCCAACATCAATCTAACCAACGCAACCACGTTCACTGAATTTGTCCACGAAGTAAGGCGCGAAAAGCGGAGCCAAGTGCTCTTTATGCCGCAGTATGCCGAGCCGTGGAAGCACCGCATCCTGCAATCGACCGTCGATGCAATCCGTCACTATCCCGAGTTTCCGCAGGGTTCACGCACCTGGGATGAACGTGTCTACCATCCTGACGCGAATGGCGTGATTCGTCCTCTGAGCGAGCTGTGGCCCGGCGGTGCGGCTCCGCGCGCGATGCGCTGGACCATCGCCATGGTGCAGCTGATGGGCCAGGGCCTGGTGTCCGGTGGATTGCGCATGGCCTGGAGCGAGTCCGACCAGTTGCGCCTGGAGCTGGGCGAACTGGAGTCCTAAGGGAGAGCGGCGGAGCTAGTGTGGTGAGCGGTGCCAGCGCTGTTCGCAAGAGCACTCGCCTCGACCCCGCTAACTCCGCCAGCGCAGTCGACCCCGCTGCTTTTATGCTCACTTCCGCGCCGCGCGTCGCGTATTTTCCCGACTCTTTCCACGAAGTCAACGGGGTTGCCCACACCAGCCGCCACTTTGAGGCCTTCGCGCGGCGGCGCAATCTTCCCTTTCTTTGCGTGCGCGCCGGCAATCGGCCCAGGGCCTTGATCGAAGACGGCAACGTCTGGACTCTCGAGCTGCCGCGCAGCTTTCTTTCCTTCCCTCTAGAAAAAGATCTGCGCCTCGATCCCGCGTTCCTGCGCCATCTTCCACGTATCGCCGACGTACTCAAGCGGTTCCAGCCCGATTTGATCCACATTACCGGTCCCAGCGAAGTGGGGCTCCTCGGCGCGTACGTGGCGAGCCGCATGCGCGTGCCTCTAGCCGCAAGTTGGCACACCAACGTGCACGAGTACGCGGTCCGGCGCGCCGCTTGGTTCCTGCGCCTGCTGCCCAAGCGCCACTTAGCGGCCGCAGGCCAGAAGATCGAAAACCTGGCGTTGGCGACTGTGGCCTGGCTTTACCGCAAGGCCAAGGTGCTCTTCGCTCCCAACCCGGAACTGTGCGCGCTTCTTGAGAGCAGCACGGGACGGCCCTGTTTCCTGATGCCCCGCGGCGTCGACGCCGATCTCTTCCATCCCGCGAAACGAACGCGCGATCCTGAAGATCCAGGCCGCATCCTGGGCTTTGTCGGCCGGCTCTCTGTCGAAAAGAACTTAGGCCTTCTTGTTCAGATCGAGCACGATCTCGCCCAACACCAGAAGAAAGGCAAAGAAAGTTTCGTTATTGTGGGCCACGGTGGCGACGAGGCATGGCTGCGCGAGCGACTACTGAACGCGGAGTTCACGGGAGTCCTGCGCGGCGAAGAACTCTCCCGCGCCTACGCCAACATGGATCTGTTCGTCTTCCCCTCGCACACAGACACGTTCGGCAACGTGGTGCTCGAAGCACTTGCCAGTGGCGTGCCAGCCATCGTTACGCCCGACGGCGGTCCGTGCACCATCGTGCGCAACGGCGAAACCGGCCGTATCGTGCCCGACGATCAATTCACTTCTGCGATTACGGAGATCCTTGCGGATCCAGCGCGCCACGCCGCGATGCGCCAGGCCGCGCGCGCCTATGCGCTGACCGCGAGCTGGGACTCGGTGTTTGAGGGCGTCTACGCGGCATACCAGCGTCTGACTCCCACGGCGCAACAGAGCGTAGCGGCGGATTGAGCGCTAGCCGGCGGGTGCGGGAAGTAGCAATCCTGTCCTCAGATCGAGCGCGAAGGGCTTTTCGCGGTCGCTCATCATTTCCCAGCCCGCTCCGCGCAGCACGCCGTCGCCGATGCCGGCAACGGTCACACCTTCATCGGAGAGTTTCGCCGACTCCCACGCCTGCCCGCTCGATCCCCACGCGAGAATCGAATGGTGGCCGACGAACAGGAGCAGGCGCTCCGCAGCCGCCGCGCGCACTTCGAGCACGGGCCGGTACGGAATCATTGTGAAATGCTCGGGCGCGACAGTGTCGATAAGGTAGGCATAACCCCCCGCGACGGCGCAGATTTCTTCCGGCCTTGGAGTAGACCAAAGCCCGGTGGGAGCCGCTGGATCGCGAAATCCCAGTGCGCACGTGGCGAGAAAAGGTTGTGCTTGCGACGCATCGGGGTGAATCATCACTTCCAGTGCGCCCCGTTCCACCTCCTCGGCCGTTCGCGGGTAGACGAAGTGCCGCGGCGGCAGAATCAACGGCCGCGCAGCAAGAATCTCGGCCCGCCAGCGAGGTGAAAAGCTCAGGTCAACGACCGGGTCGGGTGATTTGTCGCTCATGGCTGCGCTTTGTAGTTCAGAATCCATCGCAACTGTTCCGTGGTATCGGGAATCTCATAACCCCGCGCCGTCTGGATGGCTGCCAAAGCGTCCTTTGCGCCCCAGCCGAGGTGGATCAATGTGCACGCCGCAGTGAGCGGAGCGCGGCCAATGCTTCCCCTGCAGTGCACGCCGATGTGCTCTCCGGCGTGAAGGCGATCGGCCAGGCCTGACACAAATGTTCTGAACGACTGCACATTCGCCGGCACATGAACGTCCTGAATCGGATAAGAAAGGAACTGCATACCCAACTGTCCAGCGAGCGCGCCCTCCTGGCTCAAGCCAAGCCAGTCGGCTTCGCCGGGCTCCAGCAGTGAGACGAGTGTCAGGACACCGCTCTGCGCGATCAAACGCAATTCGTCCTCAAGCATGCGGCCACCGCGTGGGCACAGCACAATGGCCAGCGGCACTGGCGGAGTTCCTTCGATCCAAAACACCTCGTCCACGCGTTCAGGCCCTCACAAGCGGATTCGCGCGCTGGCGCGCCGCGACAGCTTCGATGATAGACGGTACCCAGCGCCGATCGCTTCCTGCACCATGAACAGCAACCGCGACAAAGCTAAACACCTTCTCTGGATGCGAGAATGAAGGAAGCGGTCGGATTGAGGTTCATGACAGTCCGGCGCGAGGGGCCACACCAAGATGCTGCGCGTTCTTTCGACTCACATATTCCTGAAACATCGCCTGCATCCGGGGCTGCTCGAGCTCGCGGAGCGTTCCGGCGCACAGGCGGTGGAGATCTTTGCCGCGCGTCAGCATTTCGACTACACCAGCCGCGAACAAGTGGCCGAGCTGGCCGAATGGTTCCGCTCCAACACGCTCCAACCCTTTTCGATGCACGCACCGCTTTATCCCGACCGTGAAATGGGCCGTGCGGGCGCGCTCGGGGTGAATGTGCTGCACCCCGAGAAGGCACGGCGCATCGACGCCATGGACGAGATCAAGCGGGCGCTCGAAGCGGCGGAGCACATCCCGCTGCGCAATCTTGTGATGCACCTTGGCGAACGCGACGATGAGTGGTCGCCGCGCACCATTGAATACGCGCTCACAGCGCTGGAGCACCTGGGTGCCTTCGCACGGCCGCTCGGCGTACGCCTGCTCGTGGAGAATCTGTTGAGCGAAGCCACGACGCCGGAGCATCTGGTGGCAATTCTCGAAATGGGACACCTGACCAATGTCGGCGTTTGCCTGGATCTTGGCCACGCGAATATCACGGTGGGAACGGCGGACGCTTTGGCAACCCTCGGCAACCGCATCGCCACGGTGCACGTGCACGACAATCACGGCGTGAAAGACGAGCACCTGTGGCCCGGCGGTGGGACGATCGACTGGACGGCTACGGCAAAGGCTCTGAAGGCGCTCGCGACGCCTCCTGCGACTGTGCTCGAGATCAGCAACTCCCTGCCGGAATCGCACGCCACATTGCCCGACCAGATCAAAGAAGCTTTCGCCTTGTTCGAGTAAATGCTTTTGGACCGCCGGCTCTGATTCTGCTGGCCCCGCCAACTCCGCTTCCTGCTAGAGAGCCGGCATGCGCGGCAGGGGTCTGCAGTTCGTGGGAAGCAGGCTGAAACGGGAACATCTGTTCCCATGCGTGGCTACCGTGACCGAGATGGTTTGCTGCGCGGTCAGGCCGTCACCTGTAGCCGAGACCACGACGACAGCCGAGCCTGAGGTCGCTTCCAGAGCAGCCGTGAGCTTAAGCGCCACGGTATTTGCGTTTGTGCCTAAAGCCGGGGTGAGTGGGTTCGTGGACCACGCGGCCGAGATTCCGCTGGGCAAGCCGCTGACAGAAAAGCTCACGTTCCCGGCGAACGACCCTCCGGTGACGGCGGTGAACTGAATCGTTGCCGAGCCGCCCGCGACGATGGTCATCGATTGCTCAGTCGACGTCAAAGCGAGCGTTGGCGAGCTGGACGGCGCAATGGAGTTCCAGCCGTTGACGAGCACTGCGCCATCCACTGATCCCAGGCCCGTGGCAAGGTTGTAGGTTGCGCCATCCGCGCTGAATCCTTCCACGCTGGGAACGGTGTTGTTGCCGGACAGCGTGGGATGAAATGGATCGGGAATCGCGGCCAGCAGCGCGTACAGACGAGGATTCGCGCTGCCCTGGCCTTTGCCGTCTTCCCTGGCGTTGACCAGTGCCATGATGCCAGCAAACGATGGGGCCGTGACGGAAGTACCGGAGACAACCCAGAAGGCGCCGTTCTCGACCATGAAATAGCCGTCGTGATTTGCGGCCGACAGCGAAACATCCGGCACGGCGCGCATGCCACCGGCCGCGGCGGTTCCGCTCACGCTCAGCTGCCACGCAGGCTGCTTGTATACCACGCTCGCGCCGCCACCGGACGCCCAGAGCCCCGTGCCGCCGTCAAGCACGCTCTCGTTCCACACTGCTTCGGGAATATAGCCAACCGCGGAGCCGTACGCGGAGGAGTTCGTCGCGGACCAATATTGCGCTGCATCCGCACCCTCGTTGAGCTCCGTTCCGCCCACGCATGTGGCGTAGGGCGAAGTGCACAGCCCGTTCACCGCGGCGAACGTTCCCGCTGTGGCATTGCCTTGCTGGCATCCGGCTGGGCCGGCATCGCCTGAAGCCACAAAGACGCTCATTCCCTGGCTCGCGGCCTGCTCCCACAGGCTGTTGTAGAAGGCCAGCTCCGCGGTGCCCATCTCCTGTTCGCAACTGCCGTAGCTCACGCTCACCACCGGCGCAGTGGCGTGATTCACGATGTAGGCTGACGCGAGATCGATGCCGTCCGTGGTCGCAGTGGAGGAGGCAATGACGAGGTTCACCACGGCCAGCGGCGCAACCGCGCCGCTCCACTCCACATCGAGCGTGGATTCGCTCTGGTCGCCGGAAACCAATCCGGGATCGGCGCCGTCGACCATCACCGAAGGCGTGTTGGCTGCGAGGCCGGCGATGGAGCGGAAGGTCTCTACGTCGCTGAGGTTGATGTTGCTGCGCCCTGCAATGGCGATGGCTGCGCCGGAGCCGCTGGTGTCCGCGCTGTAGAGCAGGTTGAGGTCATAGATGGTGGCGAAATCCGCCGGGAAGATACTATGCGTGCTGCCGGCGGAGTATTCCGGCCCTACGGAGTATTCCGACTTCGACGCGAACGGCCTTTGCGACGCTACTTGCGAGGCGCGGCGGAAGTCGCTGAGCGTGACCACGCCGCAGACCACTCCGGCGAGCGCCGCGGGAATCTGTGGATCGCTTGCGTTGATGATATGCTCCGCGCCGTCCACGCTATAGCGGTGCAACGCGGTGTGAAAGGCACTTGCAACCTCACCCGCAGTTCCCGAGAAGACGATCAAGCGGCGTCCGGCGGAGATCTTTTCGACGGTGAATCCGTGGGACCCGAACCACGCAGTGACAAGCGCCAGCCCGGAACTGTCGACGCCGAACTGCGCTCCGAACTCGGCTGGCGTGAGCCACTCGTGATACTCCGGCGAGTTGGGATCCTGCTGCGCTTCAACCAGGGCATCGAGCGCGGATTGCTGCGCGGCAGAAGACTGAAGCACCAGCAACATGCGGTCGAGATGCGTGCCCGAGTCGATAGCGCCTTCGTCGAATCCAGTGCGTGCCAGCATTGGCACATTGCCGGCGAGCCTGACGAGGCGCGTTTCATCGACAGGAGTACTGAGGCCGCTCGGGGAAATCGCAGTACGCAGATCGCTGCCGCAACTGGTAAGCAGGAGCAGTGCGGCGAAAGATGAGAGTGCTCTTATGTGAGCGGGCATTCCGGCCTTTCAAAAGGACAAAGGCCGAGGCGCGCCTGGTTTGACGCGGCTGCGGTCTTTGCCTTTTCTCATCTATCGGCGGAATGTGCCGGCGGCTGAGTTTGAAAAGTCTGAATGTGAGTGGGATTCGCTTACGAATGTACTTAGAAAGAACTAAGACTGTTCTTAGCAGATGCGCGGAAGCTGCTCGCCGATCATGGTGGGGATGACGCGATTGGCGCCCATGGCGGTGCGCGCCACCAGCATGTGTTTGTGCTCCGCGGTCACGTGGCCGATGCGCGCGGCGTCTTTGCCCAGCAGATGCGCGCAAAGAGTTTCCAACACACGATCGGCGGCTTCGGGCGCGACGAAGAACACTGCTTTGCCTTCATTGGCCACGTACACGGGATCGAGGCCGAGCAGCTCGCACGCGGATTGCACCTCGGGCCGCACGGGTATACAGCTCTCGTCGATGGCGATGCCGACATTGGAAGAGTGTGCAATTTCGTTCAACGTAGAAGCGAGGCCGCCGCGCGTGGGATCGCGCATCACGTGAACTGCCGTGCCTGCCGCATCGAGTACCTCGGCAATCATGCCGTTGAGGGCCGCGCAGTCCGACCGGATCTGGCTTTCGAACTCGAGGCCTTCGCGCACGCTCATAATGGCCATGCCGTGGTCGCCGATGAATCCTGAGACGAGGATCGCGTCACCAGGCTGCGCGCGATGCGGACCAACCGAGATTCCAGTCCGAAGGAGGCCGACACCGGCAGTCGTGATGTAGCAGCCGTCGCCGTGGCCGCGTTCGACAACTTTGGTGTCGCCGGTAACGATCTTGACCCCTGCGGTTGCGGCAGCTTTCGCCATGTCATCGACGATCGCGGCGAGCTGAGCCAGCGGAAAGCCTTCTTCGAGAATGAAGCTCGCACTTAGAAACTTCGGTTCCGCGCCGGAGACGGCCAGATCGTTGACGGTGCCGTTCACGGCCAACTCTCCGATCGATCCGCCGGGGAAAAACAGCGGCTGCACGACGAACGAGTCGGTGCTCATCGCGAGCCTCGCGCCGCCAGTTTCGAGAACCGCGGCGTCGCCCAGGTTTTCAAGCGCCGGGTTGCGGAACGCGGGGAGGAAGAGATGCTCGACCAGCTCGTTGCCCAGCTTTCCGCCGCCGCCGTGGCCCATCACGATGGTGGGATAGTCGGCCAGAGGCAGCGGGCAGGACCAGTTGGAGAAATCGGGTACCGCAACTTTTACGTCGTCAGGCATGCGCAACCCCCGAAAGCGTGGAACCGGCGCTGGCGAGCTCTTCGGCGGAAAGGAAGCGGCCGTAGTTGTAATACGCGGCGCAGGCGCCTTCGCTCGAGACCATGGTCGCGCCGAGTGGATGGCGCGGCGTGCACTCCTTGCCGAAGGCTGCGCACTCCGCGGGCTTGATGGCTCCGCGGAGCACATCGCCCGCACGGCACAAGGGCGACTCCTCAGTGTGTATTCCAGTGATATGAAAGCGCTCTTCGGCGTCGAAGTCGCGGTAGTCCGCGTTGAGACGCCAACCGCTTTGCGGGATGACGCCGATGCCGCGCCATGCGCGATCGGTGACTTCAAAGACCTCGCTTAACAGCTTTTGTGCGGGGCGATTGCCCTCGAAGGTGACGACGCGGCTGTAGGCGTTCTCCACTTCGTGACGGCCGCTCTCGAGCTGCACCACCGCGCGACGGATGCCGTCGAGCAGATCGAGCGGCTCAAAGCCGGTGACCACGATCGGCACGCGGTATTTCTCGGCCAGCGGCGGATACTCCCAATAGCCCATGACGCTGCACACGTGGCCGGCGGCGAGAAATGCCTGCACCTGGTTGCCGGGCGATTCGAGAATGGCGGAGATCGCGGGCGGTACCAGAACATGCGAGACGAGCACAGAAAAATTCGTGAGGCCGCGGCGCTTGGCCAGATGCACGCTCATGGCGTTGGCCGGGGCGGTGGTTTCAAACCCTACGCCGAAGAAAACTACCTGCTTGTCAGGGTTCTTGACGGCGAGCTCGACGGCGTCCAGTGGCGAATAGACGACGCGCACGTCGCCGCCGCGGCCCTTGATCTGAAACAGGTCGCACTCGGTGCCGGGAACGCGCAACATGTCGCCAAAAGAGCAGAAGATGACACCGGGCTGCGCGGCGATGGCCAGCGCTTTGTCAATGAGTTCAAGCGGTGTGACACAGACGGGGCAGCCGGGGCCGTGAATCATCTCCACACCCGAAGGCAGCATTTGATCGATGCCGTTCTTGATGATGGAGTGTGTCTGCCCGCCGCAGACTTCCATGATCTTCCATGGGCGGGTGGTGACCTGAGCGATTTCGCGAGCCAGCGCTCGGGCGATTTCGCCGTTGCGAAACTCGGTGAGGTACTTCATTGGCCATCCACAGCCGGGTGAGGGGGTTTGGCAGAGCCGCAGCCGCCGCCGCATTCGCTCGAGCAACTGCCATCGGGGCAGCGTGACTGCGGACGCTGGGCCGCGCGGGCAAAGGCTTCTTCTTCGCTCGCGAGTTCTTCGTCGAGTACGCCCATAGCGCGGAAGTCGGCGAGGGTCTGCTCGGCAGTCTCCTCATCGATTTTCGAGATGGCAAAGCCGACGTGGACGATGGTGTAGTCGCCGACCACGACTTCGGGCACGTAATCGAGACAGACTTTCTTGACCACGCCACCGAAGTTGACGCGGCCGATACGGATGAGGCCGTCGGTGGTGATCTCTTCGACTTTTCCAGGAATCGCAAGGCACATAGCAACCTTCTTATACCGCTCAGGGGTGAGGGTTAAATGTGATTTGGATCACCCGGTCGTTCGGCGGGAAAAAGACAGACATTTCAGGTGGGCCGCGTTGCAGGTCCTCATGTCCCACATAGCAGGGACGGGTGTGCTCCGGATACAAGACGTCAGAGATGTGACCGGCTCTTCCCATTTGGTAACTCTCCCCCCTCCCCTATATGGCATACTTCCATATCTGATAACAAAGGACTTATGGCCATGGTATATATCTCCATACCCCGGGTCTGGAATGCATGACTCACGGAACGATTGTGCGCCGGAAGGGCGAAATTATCTGCAAAACGGGGAAAGAAAAACTGCATTCCGCTCCCTGTAGGTCCGTACCGCCCGCGTCCATGGGCCCGAATCCCGAAAGAACTGGCGGTTTGGGCAGAGCCAGCATGCAGATTTCCTCAAGGTGAGCCCGGACGGCGCGACAAACTGTATAACTTTGACCATCTTTAACCCGTCGTCTCCGTGCAAAATCCTCCTCGCGGAGGAAAAGGCATGTTTCACATCATCTGGTACGTTGTGATCGGGTTATTTTCGGGGTTGATCGCGAAATCGGTGATGCACGAGCATATGTCGTTGATGTGGACGATCGTACTCGGCATCGTCGGATCACTTCTCGGCGGCGGCGTCACCCACATGATCTTTCCGTCGAGAAACGAACGATATCATCCCGCTGGCCTGATTTTTTCAACTCTGGGCGCGATCGCGATTCTTTTCATTTGCTTCAAGCTGAAGATTCATCTCCCCTAGGTCCTGGTTTGCCTCTTGGCTCATCGACTGCCGGGCTAGCCCTGATCCTAAGGGCTATGGCAATCGCGTTGCGCTCGCTGTAGCCGGGGAAGTTGTCGAAGCGTGGCCTCGCTGGAATTTGCAAAGCCCCACGGCGGACCATGAGCCTTGGTCCTTGCGCGCTTGACCATCTAGCTACGGGCTCCCTGGGGCGGGCTCTTCCTTCGGTGCGGCGTATCCCTGTGGCGCGGCATGTTTCTTCTGCCTGTGAGATGGTGGACATGAAAGACCTACCCAAGCCGCATCGTCGCAACTGGTCACTTCGCTTGATGGTTGTGCTGTGTCTTATTTTGACTCTTGGGTTCCTCGGATGGTCCTGTTGGGTCTATGTGCAAATTGAGGACTATGCCGGCCTGGACCAGGCCGCACCGTCGGACGCCATCGCCGTTCTGGGCGCGGCGGAGTACGATGGCCAGCCCTCTCCGGTTTTCCGCGCACGGCTTGATCACGCGCACGATCTCTACAGCCGCGGCATCGCACCGCTCATCATTGTGCTGGGCGGCACTGGCGGAGATGAGCACTCCGAGGGCGCAGTGGGCCGCGACTACCTGGCGAATCTGGGCATCTCCGAATCCGCCATTATCGCCGAGACCCACAGCCAAAACACCGAGGAGCAGGCCCACCGCATTGCCGTCATCGCTCGTACCAATGGTCTGCGTCGCCTGGTCGTCGTTAGCGACGGCACCCACCTGTTTCGCATTCACGAAATCTGCGCCGCCGATGGCCTCGATGTACTGACCTCACCGCGGACACGCGTCTCCTTTGGGGGCAGCACTGCGGAATCCGAGCGCCTTGCGCACGAGATCCTGAGCTACACCGGCTGGCGGCTGCATCTGCATCTGCCTTGAGGTGGAGTAAGCATCCAAGCCCGCTCCCACGGCGATGAGGAATCGTTCGGTGACGCGTCCTCACCACGTTTTGTGAGGACGGTTCTTAGTCGGAAACCATCATCTCGCCGGGAACAATGGGTCGAGTGCGAGGCAGCTTGCCGCGCGCGGCCGCGATGCCGAAGACCACGAGCACACCCACGAAAACCGAGAGTTTGATGAGACTTCCGATCGCGTTTTCCGGAAGCGTCTTCCAGAGGATGAGCAAAGTGGTTTGCGCAGCGGTGACAGCCCAGACGGAACCGTAAAAATAACGGCGTTCCCAGCCTTCGCCCTGAGTGGACGTTCCAACCCGCGGCAGTTTGCCCAGCATGCCGAGGAGCAGGATGAACGCGCAAAGCGGGGAGTAGGCGTAGAGGTAAATCTGCTTCATGCGCCAGACGCCGGTGGCCGCGGCGTAGACCAACGCTGCCATGTTGAGCAGCGCGTAATTCAGAATGGCGTTCCAGGCAAAGGTGTAGCAGACGCGTCGGTAGAGCGGGTTGGGCTTGTCCTCGTCGAAGCGCAGGATGTAGGGGCGATGCTCCGAGCCCGGCAGTTGCGCTTTGTAACAGGCGATGCCGGTTCCGAGGAGCACTGCCGCGAGCCACGCCCAATTGACCCAGTGAAAACCGCCGGAAAAGAGACTGAAGGTGAGCGGTCCGGGTGCCAGAAAGAAGACCCAAATCCATATAGGCCAATGACAAAGGCGATAGACGCTGGTGTTGCGTTCCCGGATTTTGCGCTCTCCGGCGTATTCAATTTTTCCGCTGTATCCCATGGGCGGAGTCTCGCAAAGGGGGCGTCGCCGAGTCAAGAAGACAGGGACCAAGCCACCCCAGCGGGCAAACATCGCCCGCCGGGGACCCCGGCAGGGACCGAGGGAACAAGGGACCAGGAAAGCAGTGAAGTAAGTGAAGAGAGTGAAATCAGTGAAAAGAGTGAAAAGAGTGAAACCTCATTGTTGTGCGAAGGCGACGACCTTGGGGCCGACCGCGGCGGAGCACTCGAGGGGCGCCATGTGTCCGCACCCGGGAAAGACGTCGAGCTGGGATTGGGGGATGAGGCGATGCATGGTTTCGCCCCGGTCGGGCGGCGAGATACGGTCGAGCGATCCCCACACGAGGAGCACGGGCATTTTGAGTTGCGGCAGAAGGTTGTCGACCACGTCCTGCGCGGTGAGCATGGTGGCGAGGGCGTGCTGGACCACCCAGCCATTGAGGCGGAAGTTGCGCAGAAGGTCGCGAGCGATGAAGGCTGGGATGGGCTGAGGCTGCGGCGAGAGGAGGGCTTCCAACTGGTTGAGCTGGTCAACGGTGGAAGGCGTGAAGAGGGCGGTGTCAAATGGCGGTGGGACGTTAAGGCCGACGGCGTCAAAGAGCATGAGGCGGTTGACGCGCTCGGGATGCTGCGCGGCGACGAGCACGGCAATCCATCCGCCCATGGACCAGCCGCCGAGCTCGACCTGCTTGAGGCCCAGCGCATCCATGAAGCCCACGACCACGGCGGCCTCGTCGTGCACTGAATAGGAGAAATCCGTGGGGCTTTCGCTGCGGCCATAGCCGAGGAGATCGGGGATGTAGACGCGGAAACCGGATTGGGCGAGGTATGGGGCAAGGTTTCTCCAGTGCTCCGCGCTGCCACCGAGCCCGTGCACGAGAACGACTACGGGACCGTTGGCCGGACCCTCGGCAAGATAGTGCACGCGATGGCCTGCGACCTCGACGGAACGGCTCTGGATGCCGGAGAGATCCTCGTTCAGGTAGGTCCACTCGTTGAGGTAGCCGACGGGGCGGAAGTAGAATCCGACGCCTGCGAGCAGTGCCAAAGCAAATAGGGACACGAAGGTCCACTTGAACAAACGCATGGGGCGACTGATTGGCTTGGTCATCAGCTTAGCCTCTTTCTGCTTGCAGATTCTGCGCTCTTTGCCATCCTTTTTCAATAACGCGGACGGTGATGGGATCGAGGACTAGGGCGCTATGGCTGTTCCATTCCGCCCGCTCTACCCAGCGGACGGCGTCGGCATCGGAGGCTGCGCGCAGCTCGCCGCCGGTGACGCGGCAAAGGTAGTCAGCGATGACGTAGTGGTAGCGGACCTGGCCGGCTTCGCGATGGATGCGGTCGAGGAGCTCGACCAGCTCCAACGACTCGACGAGGAGGCCGGTTTCTTCGCGCACCTCGCGCGCTACGCCTGCAGCGATGGTTTCGCCCACCTCAAGCACGCCGCCGGGTAGCGTCCAATGGCCCTTGAGGGGCTCACTGCCACGGCGCACGAGGAGCACGCGGCCTTCGTGGACCACGACCGCGCCAACGCCGACGAGCGGAGATTGGGGAAACTCGCGTTGCACGTTCGTCATGCAGGATCCTTTTTCCGCCCAAGCATACCTTGGACGGGGCACCCAAATCATCCAGCGGTCCGCGCGGGAATCGAATGCCTCCCACTATCATCAAACAAAGACACCGAGGAACGAAAGATGACGGAATTCACATTGCGAATTGATGGCATGCACTGCGGCTCCTGTGTGCGCCGCGTGAGCCAGGCGCTGGCTGCGACGCCGGGCGTGGCGGTGAACGAGGTTCGCATCGGAGCGGCCCGGCTGACTGCAGCCGAGGATCCCGCGCCGGTGGATCTTGCCATTGCCGCGCTCGCCAAGGCCGGCTTTGCCGCGCATCTGGAATCATAACGCGCAAAATTGGAGCCAACCCTGGCCTCGCACACCACAGAATCGCTGACACTGCCCGTTCTGGGCATGACGTGCGCCTCGTGCCAGCACCACGTGGAGGAGGCTCTGCGCGCAACGGCGGGCGTGGAGTCGGCACGCGTGGATCTGATGGCGCATCGCGCCAGTGTTGTGTTCGATCCGTCGCTGGCTGTGCCTCAACAACTGGTGGACGCGATTCGCGGAGCGGGCTACGATGCGGTGCTGCCGCGCGCGGGCGACGGCGGTGCGCATGTTGAGGATGCGAGTGCGGGCTCCGAAACGAAAGCGTGGGTGACGCTGGGCGCGGGCGCGGCAGCCATGCTGCTGGCCATGCCTCTCGAAATGGAGATGGGTGCGGGCGATGCTTTCCTGGCTCGAGCATTTCCGTGGCTCTATGCCGTCCCGGCGCCGACGCTGCGCTGGTTCCTGCTGGTGCTGACGGCGGCCGTGGTTGCTTGGGCGGGGCGCGGGATCTACTGGAGCGCGTGGAGCGCACTGCGGCACCGCACCACGAACATGAACACGCTTGTGAGCCTGGGAACGGGCGTGGCGTTTGCCTATTCGGCGTATGCGACGGTTCGGCCGGCGCCGGGACGGGCAGTGTACTTCGATGCAGTGCTGCTGATTGTGGGCTTTCTGCTGCTTGGCAAGGCGCTGGAGGCGCGGGCGAAGAGGCGGGCGCTGGCCGCGCTGGACTCGCTGTCGCGGTTGCGGCCTGCGACGGCGCGGCGCCTGGTGGATGGCGCGCAAACGGTGGTGCCGCTCGAAGAGGTGCGGCCTGGCGACAGTGTCGTGGTGCTGCCCGGCGAGCGCTTTCCCGTGGACGCGACGATTCTAGAGGGGCGCACGTCGGTGGATGAGTCGATGCTGACCGGCGAAGCGACGCCGCTCGAGCGCGCGGTGGGCGGCCGGGTGTTGGCGGGGTCGTTGAATTACGACGGCGCGGTGGTGTGCAGGGCGGAGTCGCTGGGCGAAGAGACGATGCTGGCACAGATTGCGCGAATGGTGGACCAGGCGCAGAGCTCGCGCGCTCCCATGGAGCGGCTGGCTGACGCGGCCAGCGCGATTTTTGTGCCAGTGGTGCTAGGGCTTGCGGTGGTGACGTTTGTGGCATGGCTGCTGGCCGCACACTCGTTGCCGCTGGCGCTTGCCAATACGGTGGCTGTGCTGGTGATTGCGTGCCCGTGCGCGATGGGACTGGCGGTGCCGGCGGCGTTGACCGTGGCCGTGGGCCGGGGCGCGCAGCTCGGCGTGCTTTTCAAGGGCGGCGAAGCGATGGAACGGCTGGCGCATGTGAATGCGATTGTTCTGGACAAGACGGGGACGCTGACGGTGGGAAGGCCGGTGCTGGAAAAGATACAGGGAATAGGGAACAGGGAACAGGAAACAGAAAAGCAGGAAATGGGGGAACGCGAATTGCTGCGCATGGCGGCAGCGGCCGAGGAGCGGTCGAACCATCCCCTGGCGCTTGCGATCTTGGATGCCGCGCGCGGGCGGGGGCTCGAATGGAGACCGGCTGAGGATGCGCAGGTCTTTCCCGGGCGGGGGCTTTCGGCGCGCGTGGAGGGGCACGAGTGCCTGCTGGGCAACGAAGCTCTCTTCAGCGAGTTCCTGATCAAGCTGCCGGGGGACGTGGTTGCGCCGGAGCCGGGAGTCACGCGGTTGTGGATGGCGCTAGATGGTGCGGCCTCGGCGTATTTCGACGCGCGTGATGCGCTACGGCCGGATGCGGCTGCAGCCGTGACTGCCCTGCGAGGCGCGGGGCTGCGGGTGTTGATGCTGACCGGCGACTCGGCTGCCGCGGCGGCGCCGATTGCGGCGCAGGCAGGAATCACCGAAGTGGAAGCGGGCCTGGATCCCGCGGGGAAGCTGGCACGGATTCGCGAGTTGCAAAAGACGGGGCTGCGCGTGGCCATGGTGGGCGACGGGATCAACGACGCGGCGTCGCTGGCCACGGCCGACGCCGGCATCGCCATGGGCAGCGGAACGGACTTGGCGCAGGAGGCGGGGGATGTGCTGTTGCTGAGGGCGCAGCCTGCGGCGATTCCCGCGGCGCTTGAACTGGCGCGGCAAACGGTGCGCGTAATGCACCAGAACCTGGGCTGGGCCGTGGGCTACAATCTGGTCGGGATTCCTCTGGCTGCGGGGGCGCTTTACCCGGCGTTTCACATATTGCTGACGCCATGGCTGGCCGCAGCGGCGATGGCCCTGAGTTCGGTGTGCGTGCTGGGAAACAGCTTGCGGCTGCGGGGATGGCAGCCTGCGCCGCTTGCCGGGAGTTCGGCACGCTAAACTAGACACTGAGTCTGTCTGTGCGCATCCTCACCCGCTACATTCTCGGCGAGATCCTCTCCCTGACGCTCATTGGATGCGCGCTTTTCACGTTCATTCTATTCATGCCGCAGCTGCCACACATTCTTGAAGTGGTGGTGCGCAACAGTTCCACTTGGGTGGACGTGGCGGAGATTTTCGTCTTCACGCTGCCCAACCTGCTCAAAGTGACGATTCCCATGGCGGTGCTGTGGGGCGTGCTGCTGGGGCTGAGCCGACTGGCGGCCGACAGCGAGATCATTGCCATGCGCGCCTCGGGACTGGGCATTGGGTACTTTGTGCGCGTGGCATCGATCGTGGCGGTGACGGGGGCGCTGTTGGGATTGGGCAACTCGCTCTATCTGGCGCCGCGGGCAAACCAGGCGATTATTGAGATGGAGCAGGCGCTGGAGACCTCGCAAGCGTCGTACGAGATCGAGCCGCGCGTCTTCTACGAAGATTTCAAGAACTTCGTGCTCTACGTGCAGAATGTGATCCCGGGCGCGGGAGACACCAACTGGCAAAAAGTGTTTATGGCCGACGTCAGCGATCCCGTGAATCCGGTGATCACGACTGCCGCGTCGGCTACCGTGGTGAATGACAACCCGCAGGAACTGATCATGCGGCTGCGCGATGGATTGCGCGACGAGACCGTGGCCGACGAGCCAGGGCAGTCCAATATCTCGACGTTCACGACCGCGGACATGCCGTTGGCGCTGAACCCGCAGAACGATGTACACCTGGGGCACATGGATACAAAGCTCTATGCGATGCCGATGAGCGCTTTGTTCGAGCGCATTCATGAACTCGCTGGAAAGCCGGACCAAAAGGGCTACTTGATCGAGATGTACAACCGGTTCGCGCTCCCCATGGCCTGCGTGGTGTTGATGTTGCTGGGTGTGCCGCTAGGGGTGAATTCGCGGCGTGGAGGCAAGAGCGCCGGCATTGTTCTTACGATTCTGCTGGTGTTTGTGTACTACATCCTTTCGTTGACCGGCATTTCTCTGGGACATCAGAGCGGACTGCCGGCCTTCATTGCCGTGTGGGCGGCGAATATTATTTTCGCCGTGGCCGGAATTTTTCTGCTGTGGCAGATGGCGACCGGCGGGCAGATTCTGAGCGCCATGGCGGCTTGGGTTGCGCGCCTGCCCAAGTTCAAGGTTCCCGCAAAGACCAACGGGTTCCAAATCACCGCGTTTTTCGGCAGGTTCCAGTCGCGCGCACAGCGAACCAGGCCGCGCAGCGTTTTTCCGCGCATTCTCGACGAGTACATTCTGCGCGAGTTCATGACCATGTTTGCGATGGTGCTGTTCGGCTTTGTGCTGCTCATGCTCGTCTTCACCTTCTTCGAACTGATAGGCGACATTCTGCGCAATCACACTGCGCTTTCGATTGTGGGCGAGTACCTGCTGAACCTGACGCCGAGCATGCTCTACCTCATCACGCCGCTGGCGGTGCTGATTGCTGCGCTGGTCACGTTCGGCGTAATGAACCGCAATAGCGAAATCATCGCCATCAAGGCCGCGGGGATCAGCCTGTACCGGCTGGTCGTCCCCATCGTGGCGATTGCGGCAGCGTTGGCAGTGGCGCTGTTCCTGTTCGACCAGTACTATCTTCCGCAGGCCAACCGCAAGCAGGAGGCGCTGCGCAACGAGATCAAGGGCAGGCCCACGCAAACCTACCTGCATCCCGAGCAGAAATGGATGATGGGCCAGAAACCGCAGCCCGGCGAGCCGGGACGTATTTTCTACTACGAATTCTTCGATCCCGACCAGAACGAGTTTGCGAATCTCTCCGTGTTCGAGTTCGATCCGGCGACATTCCAACTGACGCGGCGTATCTTTGCCAAGCGCGCGGCGTGGGACGCCGATACAGGCGGATGGGCCTTCGAGAGCGGCTGGGTGCGCGACGTGCAGGGCGCTACTGTGACCAATTACCGCACCTATCTGAAGACAACTTTTCCTGAAATCCGGGCGACGCCGGACTACTTCAAGAAGGAGGACGTGCAATCGCAGGAGATGAACTTCGGCCAGCTCGACCGTTACATCCGCGATTTGCAGCAGAGCGGCTTCCCTACCAACCGATTGAGCGTTGCGCTGTGGCATAAGCTCTCGTATCCGCTGATCACGGTGGTGATGGCGATGCTTGCCATTCCGTTTGCGCTTTCGATGGGGCGGCGCGGCTCGATTTCCGGCGTGGCCGTGGCCATTGCCGTGGCACTTGCGTACATGGTGGTCGACAACCTGTTTGGCGCGATGGGCTACGTGAATTACCTGCCGGCCTATATGGCCGCGTGGTCGGCGGATGTGCTGTTCGGGCTGGTCGGCGGATATCTACTGCTGAAGACGCCAACGTAGAAGAACAGCCTCTAGCTCCTAGCTTCCAGCCTTTAGCTCATTCAAGTAATGCGCGAATTTCGAGCTCCAATCGCACCGCCGGTACAATAGAAGCATGTTTGGTGACCTCGGCCCTCTTATTCCATACATGCGCCGCTACCGCTGGGGATACGTGCGGGGAACCCTTGCGTGCGTCGCGACCAACATCGTGGCTGTGCAGTTTCCGCGCGTTCTGGGGATGGCGATCAACAGGATCGAGAAAGGAACCACGCAAGAACTGATTCTTGTGTTTGCGTTGATTCTCGTTGCCATCAGCCTGGTGAAAGGCGTGTTTCTCTACGCACAGCGATGGGTTCTGATCGGAATTTCGCGCGAGATCGAGTTCGACCTGCGCAACGACCTGTTCAAGAAACTGGAAACGCAGGACACGGACTTCTACCAGCGCTACCGCACCGGCGACATCATGGCGCGCATGACCAACGACCTGAACGCGGTGCGCATGCTGCTGGGGCCAGCGCTCATGTACAGCGCCAATACCATCTTCCTCAGTGTCTTTGCGCTCTTCTTCATGCTGCGCATCAGTCCCTGGCTCACGCTGGTGGCGTTGGCGCCGATGCCGCTGGCCAGCATCCTTGTGCAGTACCTGGGACGCAGGATTCACGAGCGCTTCGAGCGCATCCAGGCGAGCTTCTCCGACATCTCCGCGCAGGCCCAGGAGAATTACTCGGGCGTGCGGTTGATCCGCGCCTTCGCGCGCGAGGAGTCGCAGATCGGCCTCTTCGAGCGGCTCAATCGTCAATACATCGGCCGCGCGCTGCGCCTGGTGCAGTTGATGGGCATGCTGTGGCCGACTCTGGAGTTTATTCTCGGTATCTCCATGGTCATCACGCTGCTGGCCGGCGGGCACCTGGTTCTGGCAGGCCGCATCAATGTGGGCCAGTTCGTGGCGTTCAGCACCTACATGATCATGCTGATCTGGCCCATCATCGCCGTGGGATGGGTGATTAACATCTTCCAGCGCGGCACGGCGTCGGTGAAGCGCATCGACGAAATTCTCAAGAGCGAGCCCGCAATCTCTGACAGCCACTCCGTGGTCTCAGGTTTTGGACGAGGAACGGAGGAGGAACTAAAAGGGGAAATCGAATTCCGGCACCTCACATTCAGCTACGGCGATACGCCGGTGCTCCGTGACGTCTCACTGCACATTCCGGCGGGATCGAGCCTGGCGATCGTGGGGCCGACGGGATCGGGCAAGTCCACGCTGGTCAACCTGATTCCGCGGCTCTATGATGCGCCCGAAGGCGCGCTGCTGATCGACGGGCGCCCGGTGCGCGAGTATCCGTTGGCGGTTTTGCGGCGCAACATCGGCATGGTGCCGCAGGAGACGTTCCTCTTCAGCGAGACGATTCGCGAGAACCTGGCTTTCGGCGCGCCTCATGCCGACGCCGAAGATCTGCTGGAAGCGGCGGAGGCGGCCCATATTCGCCGCGAGTTCGAGGAGTTTCCGCAGGGCTTTGAAACCATGGTGGGCGAGCGCGGCGTGACGCTCTCGGGCGGGCAGAAGCAGCGCGCCGCGATTGCACGCGCATTGCTGCGGCGGCCGGCGATTCTCATTCTTGACGACGCGCTGGCCAGCGTAGACACCTACACCGAAGAGCGCATCCTGAGCGGCCTGCGCAACTATACGGCGAACACGACCTCGATCCTCATCTCGCATCGCGTGTCGACGGTGCGCCACGCCGACCGCATCGCCGTGCTCGACAAGGGACGGATCGTGGAACTCGGTCGCCACGACGAACTGCTGGCTCTCGACGGCTACTATGCGAGCCTCTATCAGAAGCAGCAGCTCGAAGAAGAGCTGACAGTGGCGGGGTAAAGGGCAGTAAGCCCGCGAGACAGCGCCTTCCCACCCTTTCGCCAAGGAGCGGCGAAAAGGATGGGGCAACCGTGCATCTGCGGAAGTTACGCGGTCCAGTTGGAGCCAGGGGCCGCATCGGCCGGCTCGGCGGCCGCGGGGCGCGATGGCATCATGAGCACGCGCGGCGAATCGAAGTTGACATTGGGGTCGCGGGCAACTTCGCGCCAGGCATCGCGCACATTGCGAACACAGTCGATGGCATGCTGGAACCTCGTCATCGAGGCCGCCTGCGAGGCCTGCAGGATCTGCGCAAAGATGGCGGCATAGAACTCGCTGAGTGTTTGTGCGGGACGCCCGCCGACATCCATGCGCAGCCGCGCCTGAAGATGAATGATGATGTCGAGGGCGCGCTTGACTGCGGCGCGGCGGGCATCGGCGTCGCCGCGCTCGGCCGCCGCGATGGCGGCATACAGAAAGCGGATGACGCCGTCATAGAGCGCCACCACGAGGTCGACAGCTGCTGCGCCATCCAGCGTGTGTTCCCGGTAACTTCCCATATCGAATCGCTTCCTTATCCGTTCTGACCCTGGTTATAGCCGGTGATGGCCGAATAGAGCTCGTTGATGCCCTGCAACTGTGAGGGCAACTCCTCGAGGACTTGGTTGGCCTGGTTGAGCTCCGTGGTGAGGCTGGACTGCTGCGCGGAGATGTAGGTTTGCTCCTTGGAGATCTCGGCGTTGAGCGTAGATTCGGTGGTGCTGTTGGCGTTTGCGGCCAGCTTCAGCATGCCAGTGGAGGAGCTGGAGCCGGCGTTGTCAAGCATGCTGGAGAAGCTCTGGCCCCAACTGGTGGCGTTCTGGAAGAAGCCGGCCACGCTGGAATAGTCGGTGTTGAGGACGGAATCGAGTGCGTCGGCGTCGAAGGTGATTGAACCGTCGTTATTCACGCTGATGCCAAGCGCGGTGAGGCTGTTGATATCGGACGAGTTGGTGTAGTTGAGCGTGGAGTTGGTCGTGCTCGTGGTGTCGATGAGGCTCGAGCTCACGGTCAGGTTGGCGGTGCTACCGGAAGTGTTTGAAACCAGAGACAAGCTCTGGGAGCCGTCGCTATTGGCAATGATGGAAGCGTTAAATCCCAAAGTCGAGGAGTTTGCCGCGATGAATTTTTGAAGATCGGCCAGGGTGGAGCCGTTCTCGGCTGTATTCACGGTGCTCATATCGATCTGTTGACTGATGCCAGCGCCCGCCTGGACTGTGATGGAGCCGGTCAAGGTGTCGCCGGAACTGGGAATCGACGTCAGCGTGCCTTGGGAAGGAGTGGAGCCGGTGCTGTTCGCGCCGGTGTAGATCAAAGGAATGTTGCTGGCGGCGACGATGCTGGAATTGACGGTGAGAGCGCCAGCCGATCCCGAGGTTTGCGAGGCCAGGGTGAGCGTCGACTGGCCGTTGCTGGTGACGACGCCGGCGGTAACCCCGATGCCTGCGGAGTTGATGGCTTGGGCGAGATCGGAGAGCGAGGTTTGGGACGAGTTCAGCGTGACAGTTTGCGCTTTCCCGCTGCCCACCTGGATCGCGATGGAGCCGGAGAGCGCGGGGTTGAGGTCGTTCGTCACTGAGGCGAGCGTGCCATTGGGGTTCTGTGAGTTCAGGCTGTTGAGCAACTCCTGCTGCAGGAGGGAGAGTGTGGGCGAGCCGAAGAGCGGCTCGGGAGTGCCGGAGCTGGTGTTGCCTTCCTGCGTGTTGACGGCGCTGATGAGCGAGTTGTAGTCGGTGACGAACTGGTTGACCGCGCTTTCGACGCCGGAGTTGTCGTTGCTGATGACGACCTGCACCTGCTCAAGACTGTTGCCGGACTCCTGAGCGCTGGGCGCAAGCAATTGGAAGGTGACTCCGGGGATGAGATTGCTGACCGTGTTCGAGGCGCTGGAAAGGTTGACGCCGTCTACGGTCAGGTTGGCATTGGAGCCGATGACAGTGGGGGTGTAGCTCAAAGCCGTGGCGGAGTCAACGAGGCTGGAGGTGACGGCGAGGGTTCCGGTTGTACCCGAGGTGCCGGAGGTGAGCTGGAGGCTGACGGTGCCGTCGCTGTTGTTCACAATGGAGGCGTCGAATCCCAAAGACGCAGAGTTTGTATGGATGTACTGCTGGAGATCGGACAGCGTGTTTCCGCCAACCGCGCTCATGGGGATGGTTTGCTGGCTGCCGTTTACGGTGACAGCGAGCGAACCTGTAAGCTGCTCACTGGAGCTGGCGACGGCCGCGAGGAGAGCGGTCGACGGAGTGCTGCCGCTGCCTGTCCCGGTGCCTGCGGTGACCGTGGCGCTGAGCGTGTTGCTGGCGGCGGTGGTGATCGAATTCTTCGTTACGACGATGTTGCCGTTGGCGCCCGAAGTTCCGGAGACAAGACTCAGGCGCGAGCCGCTTGCATCGGTGAGCACAGAGGCGGTGATGCCTGCGCCGGAGTCGTTGATGGCCGCAGCCAGGCCAGAGAGAGTGTCGTTGGAGGAACCGAGGGTGATGGTTTGTGGCGCGCCGGTGCCCACCTGCAGCGTGACGGAGCCGGACAGTGCATCTGCGCTGTTGGCGATCTCCGACATGTAACCGCTCGAGGTCTGCGCGAGGTTGTTGACGACGACGGTGTGTGTGCCGGCCAAGGCTGAGGAGGTAGCAGCGGTGAGTTCGAGCACATTGGTGTCGGAGCTTGAGCCCTCTTTCTGTGCGAGAACGCCGGTAAAATCGGTCAACTGGCTCACGTCGGTGGAGAGATTGGAGAACAGTGTCCCCAGGCTGGAGATCACGGTGTCCTGGCTTTCGAGCGATGTCAGCTGGTTTTGCCAGGGGGTTTCAACCTTCGAGAGGTTGCTGACGATTTCGGAGACTGTCGAGCTCACGTTAAAGCCCGCGCCGCTGGTCGGAGATCCGAAAGCCAATCCTACTGTGCCCATGACGCCCTCCGGCTGCATGTCTTGCAGCCTATGAACCAACCTGTCCACATTACGGATAAAAAGATTCTCATCACTTCTCGTCCGCTCTCATCAGCTCCGGTCAACTCGAGCGAGCGGACGACTGATCGTTACTCAAGCAAAGAGGGCATCCACAGGACGCCCCTCTCTGATAGATGGTTCGCCGACGGCGAACGCCGGTTGAAGTGGCTCCGGCGGCGGGAGGTCCGCCGCCGTGAGCTGCGGTAGTTGGAATCCGGCGACGCCCGCTCTGGAGATGACGCGCCGCCGGAAGTTGGAATGGGGTTACTCCACCCCAGCGACCCAACATCGATCGCCGGGGACCTCAGGTTATTGCAACAGCTTGAGCACGTCTTGCTGTTGCGAGTTCGCCTGCGCCAGGGCGGCGATGCCGGTCTGGCTCAGGATCTCGTACTTGGACATGTTCGACGTGGCCGACGCATAGTCGGTTGCCTGCACCGCGTTCTGCGCCGACTGCACGTTCTCAGATTGCGTGGCGAGCACGGAGCTGACCGCGTTCAGCGTGTTGATTTGAGCGCCGATGTAGCCGTCTTGTGCGGCGATGTCGGTGATCGCGGTGTTGAGGCTGGTCAGCGCTGATTGCGCATCGGTCTGCGTGCTGAGGTCCGTCGCGCTCAGGTTTTGTCCGGCGTTGTCGGAGTAACTGATGGTAGCCACGCCGCCCGTTCCGTTGGTATCGGATGCCGGAGTTGCCGGCGTTATCGAGGTGGCCGTATCCGACAGTGGGTTGGTGGTATCCTCGGTCACCGCCGCTGTGTAGTACGTTCCCGCGGTGTAGGAGCCGGTGCCGGTGACGCCGTTGGTGGTAATGGTTGACGCGGTCAGTGATTCGAGGTCGCCGGTAGCCGCATCAGCGTAAACGCCATAGTTGCCGGCGTTGATCGCGTTCTCTAACTTGGTGACGGTGTTTACGGCACCACCCAGCGTGATGCTTTTGCCGTTGATAGTCATCGTGCCGCCGGTGAGGGTTAGCGCGCCGTTGGCGCCGAGGGTGCCATTGACGCCGGGTGCGCCCGCGCCGTTGGCTGCTCCGGCAACGCCAGAACCGACGCCGGAGATCTCGATGCCAGTGTCATCGCCCTTGCCGCCTGTAGAAGCCACCGAGCCAGCCTGGGCCGCGGTCGTAAAGGTCGCGGTCACACCGAGCCCGGAATTGTTGATGGCATCCATCAGACCCTGAGCCGTGTCTTTATAGCTGGTGCCTGTGCCGACCGTAATGACAGCGGTCTGATCGGTGATTGCTCCGCCGGCACCCGCAGTCATGTAGGTGATGTCGACGCTGTCCGTTGTTCCGCTCAGCTCATCGTTCGCCGTGGCTGTCTTGCCGCCGCCGGACAGATCAATGAAGGCGTTGTTAGCGCCGTTGCTATAGGCCATCACGCCGCCCGAGTCGCCCACGTTAGAGGAAGACAGCGCACGGATGTTCAGAGCGTCGACCGAAGCCCCGGTTGTGGAAGAGTCGCCGGTGTAAATGTTGGTGCTGGAGTTGAACACCTGTTCCTGGTTGTAGGTGGTTGTGGAGCCGATATTCGAGATTTCCGACAGGATCGACTGGTATTCCTGGTTGGCGGCCGTGTCCTGACTGGAATTGAGCGTGCCGTTAGAGGCCTCGGTGGCCAGCGTAACGGCGCGGTTGAGCAGGCTGGTGACCTGCGAGAGGGCGCCATCGGCGACCTGCAGAAGGCCTGAGCCTTCAGTGGCGTTGGTCTGAGACTGGTTGAGGGCCATCTGGTTGGCCTGCAAGCCGTCGACCAGTGAGAGACCTGCGGCATCGTCCGCGCCAGAGTTGATCTTCGAACCCGAAGACAACTGCTGCAGCACGGTGTTCAGGCTGCTGTTCGTATTGCTGAGGTTGTTCTCCGCATACACCGCGGAGAGGTTGTTCAAGACACCCAGGGACATGGGGTTCTCCTTGTGGGATGCGGTGATTTGCGGCCTTACCTCGGAAGTGCCCCCATCGATTCCCGCCCGTGGGTGGCTGCTGCCGGCTTGGAGCCGTCGCATCTGGCCCCTTCTTCGGCGCGGCCTAAGGAGACTTTATGCGGGGGCGGATTGTGTCCCGGCGGGGACACTTCCGCATTTTTGGTTTTAATTTTTTAACCTTTCGCGCGCCATGCCGATAACTCCAGCGAAGGAGATTGGTAATGATCGAGCTGACGCGACTCAACGGCCGCCCGATGGTGGTGAACAGCGACCTGATCAAGACCGCCGAAGCTTCACCGGATACGATGCTCACGCTGATCAACGGCGAGAAGCTGATTGTGCGCGAGGAGATTGGTGAGGTGGTGGAGAAGGTGTTGGCTTACCGGGCGCGGCTGCTGGCCGTGGTGGCCAAGCGGCTGCATCACTTCAGCGATCTGGAGCGTGCGGCAGCCCTGGCGAGCCTTGATGTGGAAGGGCAATGTGCAGCCCCGATCCCGATGAAGCAGAGCGGCGATCTTCGGCAGTAGAAACAGGGGCGCGAGCTTCCTCGAGGGAAAAGCACATGGATAAAACAAGCATCGGCGGTGCGTTTCTGGCCATCGCCGGAATTGTTGCCGGGTTGATGATCGAAGGCGGCAACGTGGGCCAGATTCTGCAGCCCACGGCGGCGCTCATCGTGTTTGGCGGCACTCTGGGCGCGGTGATGCTACAGTATCCGCTGACCACCGTAGTGGCGGCCTTCCGCAGCCTGGGGCATCTGTTCGCCGCGCCGCGCAAACAGGAGGCGCAACTGATTCACGAACTGGTGGCGTTTGCGAACAAGGCGCGCCGCAACGGCGTGGTCTCTCTCGATGCCGATTTGCAGGCCATCCAGGATCCATTCTTGAAGCAGACGCTGATGCTGGCCGTAGACGGCACCGAACCCGTGGAACTGCGCAAAATCATGCACGTAACCCTTGAGTCGCAGACCGAGGAACAGGAGCGTCTGCCCGCAGTGTTCGAATCGGCGGGGGGATTTTCACCGACCATCGGCATCCTGGGCGCCGTGCTCGGCCTGATCCAGGTGATGCAACATCTGGACAACATCACCGAAGTGGGCCGCGGCATCGCGGTGGCCTTTGTGGCCACGATTTACGGCGTGGGCATTGCGAATCTCTTCTTTCTGCCCTTCGCCGGCAAGATGCGGCTGCGCATTCACAACAGCCACCGGCGGCGCGAGATGATGCTGGAAGGCGTGATCTCGATTCTGGAGGGCATGAATCCGCGCATGCTCGAGATCAAGCTGACCGGCTTCCTGGATGGCTCGAACCAGGAGCAGAGGGAGCGCGCCGCATGAGGTCGCGCGTGCCCCGCGGCCGCGTCGGCCAGGACCGGTGGCTGGTGTCGTATGCCGATTTCGTCACGCTTCTGTTCGGTTTTTTCGTCGTGCTCTATGCTTTTGCGCGGGTTGACCAGAAAAAACAGACGCAGGTGGTGCAGGCCATCGACTCGGCTTTCAAATCCATGGGAGTTTTCTCGGACTTCAATCAAACCACAGGTGCGCAAGACGCGGCGTCGCCGGCAAACGCTGCGATGCGTGAGGAAATGCTCACGCCGATGCAGGTGAAGTACGATCTCGACCGCATCCGTCAGGATTTGGCGCTGATGCTGGCCAAACAGATTGCCTCGCACACGATTTCGCTGGAAATGGGCCGCGATGGATTGGTGATCAGCCTGCGCGAGGCGGGTTTTTTCGATTCCGGCTCGGCGACGCCCAAAGCGGCGGCGCTGCCGGCGCTGCACCAGATCGCAGACCGTCTGGGCGCCACGCCTTACGATCTGCGCATCGAGGGCCACACCGACAATGTGCCCATTCACACCGCGGAGTTCGATTCCAACTGGGAGCTCTCCTCGGCGCGAGCTACGCACATTGCCCGGCTGTTTCTGGAGATGAAGGCAATTCCGGCCGATCGGCTGTCCGCCGCGGGGTACGCCGAATTTCATCCTTTGGCCAGCAACGATACAGCGGAAGGCCGCGCGGAGAATCGGCGCGTGGATCTTGTAGTGCTGCCGCGGGCGAAGATCGACTTCGCCGCGTCGAGCGATGCGGCGCGCTCGGGGCCGTGGCGGAAAGTGACGGATGAATAAGCGGAGTTAGCCGCGCTGCGCTAGCTTCGCTATTCAACTCCCAGCACCTTCACGATGATTCGTTTGCGGCGCTGGCCGTCGAACTCGGCATAGAAGACGCGCTGCCATGTGCCGAGATCGAGACGACCGTCGGTGACGGGCAATGTGGTCTCGTGGTGCAGAAGCAGCGACTTGAGGTGCGCGTCGCCGTTGTCTTCACCGGTCTGGTGGTGCTTGTAGTCGGGACGCGCAGGGGCCAGCCCTTCGAGCCATTTGCCGATGTCTTCAATGAGACCGCTCTCATGATCGTTAACGTAGACGGCGGCCGTGATGTGCATGGGTGAGACGAAGCATAAGCCGTCTTTCACGCCGCTGCGGCGCACAATCTTCTCCACGTCGTCGGTAATGTGCACCATCTCGCGACGCTTGCGGGTTTCAAAGACCAGGTATTCTGTGTGACTCTTCATGCAGATCTCCTTGGCAGCGCCGAATGCTTGCGCAAAGTTCTCCCCTTATCCTAAAGTCAGCCGTGACCTCTCGCCGATTGCCAGATTCCGCTCAGCGCCTGCGCAGCATGCACGATGCATTGCAGCATGCGTACGGGCCGCAGTACTGGTGGCCGGCGAAGACGCCGTTCGAGGTGATCCTCGGCGCGTACCTGACGCAGAATACGGCATGGAAAGCGGTGGAGCGGTCGCTCGAGAATTTGCGCGCGGCAGATGCGCTCACGGTGGAAGGCCTGCGCAGAATTCCATTGGCAAAACTGCGGCGGCTCATCCGGCCTTCCGGGTTCTACACGCGCAAGGCGCCGGCGTTGAAGGCCTTCGTGACGACGCTCGACAAGGAGTTCGGTGGATCGCTGGAAAAACTGGCTGCCATGCCGACGGCAGCGCTGCGACGGCGGCTGCTGGATTTGCCGGGCGTCGGCCCCGAGACCGCCGATGCAATTCTGCTCTATGCGCTCGGCCATGCGGTTCCGGTAGCGGATGAATATTTGCGGCGCATCGCCGACCGGCACGGACTATTGAGCACTGCGACCGGCCGTGCCGGGATCTCGTATGATGCGCTGACGGAATTAACGCGGCGCGTGTTTGCCGCCGATGCGGAAGAAAACCACCGGCAGCTCTACAACGAATTTCACGCGTTGACGGTGGCTGTGGGCAAGGCGCATTGCGGGCGAACGGCTCGATGCGAAAATTGCCCACTGGCCGGCGACATGAACGGCAGCCGCTAGCAGCCGCCTTATGGCGTAATCTGAAAACATTATGAGTCCAACTCCGCAACAGCCCCAAGTGAATTTGACCCAGACTGCCGATTACCGCGAGTCCTACGCGAACAGCGTGCAGGTGCGCGTGAGCGTGTGGGATTTCCAACTTGTTTTCGGCCTCGCCTCCAGTGAAAGCCCCGAGCAAGTGAACATTCGTAACCACCAGGCCATTTTTCTGAGCCCTCAGCAGGCCAAGGCTCTGATGAACGTGTTGGGCCAGAACATTGCGCAATACGAACAGGCTTTCGGCACGCTGAATCTGGAGCCGCAGAGCCAGGGTTTTCCGCGCGGACCCGTCAACTAAAACAGGGGCCGATGGACTGAGCTCAAGGAGCAAACTGTTGCGCTTCGGAAGAATCTTTACTCCGCGGCTGGATGCGCCGCTGCCGCTCTGGATGGTCTTTCCGGTCATCTTTGTGGCGCTGTACCTGAGCCACTTTACGCTGCTGCGCCTGCCCTACTACTGGGATGAGGCAGGGTACTACATTCCCGCGGCGTGGGACTTCTTCCGTACCGGTTCGCTCATCCCCACCAGCACGCTGACCAACGCGCATCCGCCGCTGCCGAGCATTTATCTGGCGCTGTGCTGGAAGGCTTCAGGGTTTCATCCCGAGGTGACGCGCGAGGCGGTGCTGCTGGTGGCAACGCTGGGACTGCTTGCCGTTTGGCGGCTGACGATGCGCCTGGTAGGCGTGGCCTCCGTGGCGTTCTGGACCGTGCTTCTCACCGGCCTCTATCCGATCTGGTTTGCGCAAAGCACGCTGGCCCACGCCGACATTTTTGCCGCGGCCTGTTCGCTTTGGGGATTGGTTTACGCGCTACCCAATCGCAGCCGCACGCTTTGGCCTGCAGCGTTGTGGTTTGCGGCCGCCGCGCTTTCAAAGGAGACGGCGATCGTGATTCCGCTGACCCTGGTCGCGGTAAACCTGGCCGCGGGATTCAGGAGCGCAGGCCCGGTGCGCTGGCGGTTCTGGCGCGAGGCCGCGTCGCTCTCGAGTTGCGTTGTGCCGCTGGCCGCATGGTATGCGTACCACTACACGAAGACCGGGTTTCTCTTCGGCAATCCGGAGTTTCTGCGCTACAACGCGGAGGCGACGCTGACACCGCTGCGAATTCTGGCGGCGTTCGGGCATCGCATCCTGCACCTGACGGCGCACATGAATCTTTTTGTGCCGGTGATGATGGCCCTGGCCGCATTGCTGCTGAACCCGCGTGTCGATGCCGAGGGACACGACCGGGCGACGCTCGATTCGCTCGTGCTGCTGCGCATCTTTACTCTTTTGCTCGCTAACGCCGCACTGTTCAGCGTGCTGGGCGGCGCACTGCTTACGCGTTATCTTTTGCCCATGTATCCGCTGGTCCTGCTGTTGGCCGTTTACACGTTGTACCGCCGCGCGCCCTACTGGTATGGACTGACGCTGCTGGCCGCCGCGGCGTTTGTTGCCGGGCTCTTCGTGAATCCACCGTATGGGTTCGCGCCGGAAGACAACCTGGCGTACGTGCACGTGATTCGCATGCACCAGGCCGGCATTGCGCAGCTCAAGAAACTTTATCCCGACGCGACGGTGCTGACGGCGTGGCCCGTGAGTGACGAACTGACGCGGCCGGAGCTCGGTTACGTGAAGACGCCGTGGGAGGTGTTCCCCATCGACGACTTTACCGCCGGTGAGATTGCACGCGCGACTGCGGAGCCGGAGAAGTATTCGGCAGCGCTGGTTTTCTCTACCAAGTACGATCCGCCGCCGCTGCTGCCGAGCCTGAGCGGCGAAGCGCTCGACGAGCGCTACTTCGGCTTGCACCACGATCTGCCGCCGGAAGCGATCGCACAGCAACTCGGCGGAACGCTGGTGTGGGAGCGCCGCGACGACGGCATGTGGATTGCGCTGATCCGTTTCAACCGGCAGGTGGAAGCGCGGCTGGAGAAGGACCGGACGTGGGTTGTTCCGCAGGCAATGGAACTGGCCGTTCGACAATCTCCCTGAACTTGAGATAGACGGCATTCGTCCAGCCAAAGCCGATCACATTCTGCGTGTAGCCTCCCGTCACCGTGACCTGCGCGTTGCCCGTCACCACGTTGTATTTTTCGCGGATGGTTCCGTCGGCAGCGAAGCCGGCGTCGACCGTCGCGTCGAAGTGGCGCGCGATGCGCACGGCGTCGGCGTGGAAGCCCATGACGTCGAGTCCGGAAACGGCGATCCAGTTGGAGGGCGCCCAGCCGCAAGGCTCATCCCATTGCAGGCCGCTGTTGTTGGTGCTCATGGAGAGGCCGCCGGGACGCTCGAACAGGTTGAGTTTCTGCTCGGTGGCATTGGCTTGTTCGCGCGTGGCCACGCCCGCCCAGAGCGGGTAGAACGATGTGAGGTAGGCGTAGGTGGAAGGTTTGTTGCGCACGAAATCAAAATCGGCAAAGACGCCTTCTTTGGGCTGCCACAGGTAACGCGCCATGGCGGCCGCCCGCGCGTTGGCGCGGCGATCCCAGTGGAGAGCGTCCTGAGGTTTGCCCAGTAGATGCGCGAGATGCGCCATGTCGCGCTCGTAGCGGTAGAGCAAGCTGTTGAGGCACACCGGAGCGTAGTGATGCGAGGCGCCGGAGAAAGGGCCGAAGCGGTCGCTGGAGTCGAAGCCCGATTCGCGCATGGCGCGATCGCCCGCGTAGAAGTCGCGCGAGAGCCGGTAGCCGCCGTGCGAATCCGAGTACCAGGCGCGCGCGCACAACAGGCTGGCGTGAACGTCGCAACTGGTCTGCTTGAGGCGTGCCGCTTCTGCCGCATCGGGGTGCTCCGAGCCTTTGACGAGAAATGCTGCGCCCTCGGGGCTGGGATGCTCGACGAGCGAGCGAATCACGTCGCGGTAGTAGGTGTTGGAGTCGGCCATTTCGGGCACCGGGCCTGCGCCGTAATCGAAGTAGCGGGCGAGACCGGTATGGCCGGCCAGGTGTTCCGGCCGCGTCCACGTGGAGTAGTCCTTTTGCGCGACGGTGTAGGCGTGCTCCAGCCAGTCGATAGCCTGCGCGCGGCCGGCGGGAGTCGCGGAAAAACTGGCCGGGTCCTCGAACACGAGGCGGATCATCGCGGTGAGAAACGGCGGCTGCGAGCGGGTGAGATAGTAGGTGCGATTGGCGTTGAGAACGGCGCCGTAGTTCTCCACTTCGAAGAGGAAGTTGTCGACGATGCCCTTGGCGAGCGCTTCTCTGTGCTCGGATTCCAGTCCCAGAACAATAAAAAAACTGTCCCAGCCGTACATTTCGTTGAAGCGGCCACCGGGAACGACGTAGGGGTGAGGCAGATAGAGCAGGCCCGGTGCGGCGAGCTCCTCGGGGCGCACATCGCCCAACTTGAGAATGTGTCGCGGCAGCGGGACGACGCGGATATGGCAGCGCTCGGCGGCGGAAATGACCTCTTGCGGCGCGGCAAAACCGGCGGGCAGATAGAGAACTGAGACCGCGGCAACCTTGGTGTCGGTCAGCGCGGCGCAATCGGTGATGGAGCGGGTGAGCGAGTCCCACGCGGCGTGGATGTAACGGAGGGTTGCCTGGGAATCAGGCGCGGCCGGGCCGGGCGACTGTGCGGAGGAAGCTGCAAGCACGACCAAAAACAGCAAGCGAAACAGTCTCATGCCAACTCCGGAAGCGGTACGAATTCCTGGAGTGTATCGCACGGCACAGATTTTTTGCGCAACCCGGGAACAGTTTTCGCGTGGGTGGTGTCTACACAATCACAGTGGTACCGAACGGGATGATCGGAAGTCCGTGAATCCCCGCCCCACGCGTTAAGCGCATGCAGGCGGGTCGACCGCTTGCGTTTCGCGGCACGCCTTCCCTCCGCTCAATCGGCACGGCTGAATTCGAGGTTTCAGGGAGGCGGCCATGTTTGAAGACGCAACGTTCGAAACCATGGGAACAATCCACACGCGCAGCCGCAACTGGATGATTGCGACGTTCGGTTTGAACGCGTCGATCCTGGCTGCGTTGATTGCAATTCCCCTCTTTTATCCTTCGGCGCTGCCGCAGATGGTGAGCGCGATCCTGATGGAAGCGCCCGCGCCGGTCGAGGAGACCAGGCCGGTGGTCCGGCAGGAACACATGCCGACTATGCAAACAGAGATGCCTGAGGGAGTTTTGCAAGCGCCCTCCAGGATTCCGAGGGATCCATATATTCCCAATACACCGGAGCCCAGAATGACAGGGGACGTGATGAGTCTCGGCGGTCCCGTAACGGGTACGGGCAGCGCGGATAATCCGTTCAGCGGCCATCACGTGCAGCCGGTTGTGCAGCAGGTTGTAAAGCCGAGGCAGATCTCCTCGGGCGTGATGGAAGGCATGTTGATTAACAAGGTCCTTCCCGTCTATCCGGCGCCGGCACGGGCGATGCATATTGCGGGCAGGGTCGAATTGCAGGCCACGATCTCGCGCGATGGAACCATCGATCATCTGCGCGTGGTGGACGGCCCGATGCTGTTGCAGGCGGCGGCCCTCGAAGCCGTGCGGCAGTGGCGTTACCGGCCCTATCTGCTGAACGGCGAGCCGGTGGAAGTGGAGACGACGATCAATGTCGACTTCAAGCTGGATTAGCGCAAAGCGATTCCAAATTTGTTGTTGCGCGAGTGCGGGTGTCTCTCCTTCCGGGTTTTATTCGCAAAGGCGAACGAGGCCTGAGGCACCCGCATTTTTTGCCATCTGGCGCGCGGCGGGCGTAGTCGGCGACAATGGCTTCTGCCATGAGAAATCTAACTCGCCGTGAATTCCTCAGCTCCGTTTCCGCGATACTTGCAGCTTCAGCCTCCCCGCGCATTCTGCGTGCCGCTGCACAGACTTCAACTTCTCGCAAACGCGTCTTCATCGGCTCGCATACGGCCAACGGAATTCTGGCGTACGACTGGGACCCGGAGACAGCGACGCTGACGGCGGCTGGCGTGGCCGCGAAGGTTGAGAATGTGGCGTGGCTCGCATTTTCGCATGGGCACGACTTCGTTTATTCAGCCTCGGAACTCGATACGTTCAACGGCAAGCCGACCGGCGAAGTCGCGAGCTTTCGCGTGGCAGGCGGAGATTTGCAGCCACTCTCGGCGCGAAACTCGGCGGGAACAGGGACCTGCCACGTGGCCGTGGACGCGACCGGACAGATGCTGGTTGCCGCCGACTACACGGGCGCGAGCGCGGCCAGCTTCCGCATTGAAGACGGCAAGCTGAGCGAGGTGGTGTGGACCGAGCACTACACCGAGCACGGTCCCAACCCTGCCCGCCAGCCCACGGCGCACGCACATTTCGCGTCCTTCTCGCCCGACAACCGGTTTGCCTACATCAATGACCTGGGCGGCGATTCGATCCACATCTACAAGCCCAACCTGGCGACGGCTGAGATGGCGCACGCAGGCATCTATCGCGGTGCGCCTGGCTCCGGCGAGCGCACGCTGCATTTCCATCCCAACGGCAAGACGGCGTACAGCATGGACGAGCTGATTTCGATGGTGGAAGTGCTCGATTGGCATAAGGACGACGGAGGTCTGACATTCGTCGATCGCATTGAGTTGCTTCCGGCCGATTACAAACCTTCTACGGTAGCTTCGACCGGCTGCGATACGGTGATTACGCGCGACGGACGGTTTGTTTACTTTGCCAATCGTGGCGATAACTTCCTCTACGCGTTCAAAGCCGATTTCGCCACCGGCAAACTGACGCCGATGAAGCGGTCGAATTGCGGAGGAAAGACGCCGCGGAATTTCACGCTCGATCCGACGGAGCGCTGGATGCTGGTCGCGAACCAGGATTCGAATTTGATTAGCGTGTTTGCGCGCAATCCAGTGACGGGCGAGCTGGCCGATGAGGTGAAGAGCAGCGTGGCGGCGGAAGCGCCGATGCGGATTTTGTTCGCATGATTGCAGAGGACTGGCTGGACTGCGGACCTTGCTATCCCGGGTCCCCAAGTGCGAGGGACCCGGGGCACCCGGCTGCGGTTTGGCCTGTTGGATTTCGTGCTATCCCACGTCTCAAAATCGAGACGTGGGGCACCCTTCGTCCTTGCAGATGGAAACGCCGGGAGGCGGCGGCTTACGCGGCCTGCGTTTCGCCCTTCAACTGCTCGGCTTGATAATGCGCGATGAGCGCGTCGACGATGGGCTGCAACCGGCCCTGCATGACGAGGTCGAGCTGGTGCAGGGTGAGGCCGATGCGGTGGTCGGTAACGCGGTTCTGCGGGAAGTTATAGGTGCGGATCTTCTCGCTGCGGTCACCGGTGCCGACCTGCTGCTTGCGCGCCTGCGCGAGTTCGGCGTTCTGCTTCGCCATCTCCACTTCATACAAGCGCGAACGCAACACGCGCATGCCCTTTTCGCGATTCTTGATCTGCGATTTTTCGTCCTGGCAACTGACTACAGTGTTGGTGGGCAGGTGGGTGATGCGCACGGCGGAGTACGTGGTGTTGACCGATTGGCCGCCGGGACCGGAGGAGCAGAAGGTGTCGATGCGGATGTCCTTGGCCTCAATCTTGATGTCGACCTCTTCGGCCTCAGGCAGCACGGCGACGGTGATGGCGGAGGTGTGCACGCGGCCCTGCTGTTCGGTTTCAGGCACGCGCTGCACGCGGTGCACGCCACTCTCCCACTTGAGCTGCGAGTAGACGCGTTCGCCTTCGATGATGGCGATCACTTCCTTGTAGCCGCCGATGCCGGATTCAGAGAGCGAGAGCACCTCGACCTTCCAGCGCTTCTGCTCGGCAAAGCGCGTGTACATACGGAAGATTTCTGCGGCAAAGAGCGAGGCCTCGTCGCCGCCGGTGCCGGCGCGGATTTCGAGAATGATGTTCTTCTCGTCGTTGGGATCTTTGGGCAGCAACAGCACTTTGAGCTCTTCTTCGAGGGCCGCGGCGCGCGGTTCGAGCGCGGCAATCTCTTCTTCGGCCATCAGGCGCAGATCGGCGTCGCTTTCAGCGAGCATCGCGCGCGCTTCGGCCAGGCCCTGGTGCACCTGCTTGAACTCGCGGTACTTCTCGACGGGCGTTTCGATCTCGCGCAGGGCCTTGGCGACCTTCTGGTAGCGCTCGTGGTCGTTGAGCACTTCCGGCAGCGCGAACTGCGCCTGCATCTCGTTGTAGCGCTGCTCCATTTGTTCCAGGCGATCGATGATCATGTCCGCTCCGCGGTCTCAGGTTTTGGATGAGAGTTGTGAGTGAAAGAAAAAGGGCGCAGGACGGGTGTAGGCGGCGGGAGCCGCTAGAGCAGGGCCGGGATGGGCTGGTGGAGGGTCACTGCAGGTTCTATTTTAGCGCGAAAGACGAAAAGCAACCGCAGGTCCTTCGACTCGCCTGGCGCATTCCATGCGCCAGGCTCGCTCAGGATGACAATTCATTAAGCTACACGCCGCCCTTGCCTAGCAGGATGCCGATGCCATAGGTGACGGCGCCTTCGACGGCGCCGACGATGGTCATTTCCATGCCCGAGGACCACCAGGAGCGGACGGTGATGAGCGACTTGGCTGCGCCGACTGCAAAATGCGCGGCGAGGGAGACGATGGCAGCGGCGGCGACGGCCTTGATACCGCTCATCCAGAAGAACGGAATGACCGGGATAATGGCGCCGACGGCGGTGGAAAGTGCGCCGGACGTGGCCGAGACGAGAGGGTTCGAGAGGGCTTCTTCGCTGGAGCCGAGACGCTCGGCGGCCAGCGCGCGGAGCAACTGTTCTGGGTCGCTGGCGATGTGATTGACCATGTGGATGGCGTCTTCTTCGGGAAGGCCCTTGACCTGGTAGTAGAGCTGGAGCAGTTCACGGGCCTCGGGTCCGTTCATCTGGATGGCTTCGCGCTCGCGGGCAATTTCAGCGTGGTAGATTTCGCGCTCGCTCTTGGCGGCCAGATACGCGCCCGAGCCCATGGAGAGCGCGGAAGCGATCATGCCGGAGAGGCCGGCGAGGAGCACGTACTTGGGGTCGCCGGCCGTAGCTCCCGACACGCCTGACACGATGCCGAAGATGGCGCCCAGTCCGTCGTTAACGCCGTAGATGGCGTCGCCGATCCACGCGCCGGGCTGCTTGCGTCCCGCGTTGCGCTTGGCCAGCATCTCTTCGAGAACGGCTTTGGCATCGATTTTGGGTGCGCCGGCGGGAGCGGTGTAGTGGCCGCGGATGAGCGAACCCAGCTCGCGATAGTGGTCTTTCTCGTCCTGGACCACGTGCTCGAGGATGGCGACCGAACCTTCGTCGCCGAGGGCCTTCAGCTGTTCGCCGTAGCGGGCGATGTCGCGGCTCTCTTCGATTTCAAGCCGGCGGAGTGCCATGCGCATGCCGCCGGCGCGGTTGGCGAGCGAGTCGGCCTGGCCCCCGGGACCGCCGGTGTAGACAGGCTGGGGTCCGCCCAACTCCTTGATGCGACCTTCCCATAACGTGGCGTGCTCAATTTCGGCCTGGGCCAGGTGGCGCAGAACCCGCGCGCGAACGGGGTCATCATCCCGGTCGGCGAGAGCGGTGTAGGTGTGGTAGCCCTCCATCTCGGCCTGCCAGTTGCCCTCAAGGGCAGCCAGGATCTTCTTGTTCCTTGCGCCGGCCAGTATGGCAATGGGCATCGTTCGCACCTCGCTCAGTATGAAGGATAACGGATTGGACGGCGAGGGAGGGGCGCGGGGCGTGAACGGTTCGGGCGACGGCGCGCGCGGTATGATGAGGTTCAACTTTCGGAATGAAGCGCAAAGCCAAGACGAAACCAGCGAAGAGGCGCGGCGGCAACCTGCTGCTGATTTTTGCAGCGGTTTTCGTCGTGCTGATCCTGTTGCTGCGAATGATCTCGTTCGTGATGCATCTGCGAGGGCGGTAGGCGACTCCGGGACTGCGGGGCGACGGGTGCGACTTAGCGATCGGCGGAGCGTTTTTTCTGCGCCGCTTCCCAGGCCTTCGCATACTTCCAGTTTATGTAGAGCGAGTGGTGGACGTGCTGCAGGAACCCCGCGCGGCCATCGAGAAAACCCAGCCGGAAAACATAGTTATAGAGGAAGGTTGCGGCGGGGTTGAGGAGCCCATTCCACGCGAGCCAGAGCCCGGAAGTGCGGGCGCGGCCTGAGGCTACGAGCGCCTCGGCGGCGATCGAGCTGTAGCGGTTCATGTGCTCAACGTAGTCAGAGAGCGTGGGATAGCAGTGGTGAATGAGATGGCCTTTAAGCCGGCCCACGGGCGCAGCGGCTTGCCCAATTATCTCCATCGATTCGTGGACTGGTCGGTCGGCAAACTGGGCCGCGCCGCGAAGGAAGAGGCGCAGTTTGGGATCGGGCCAATAGCCGCCGTGGCGGAGCGGGCATCCGAGAAAATGGTTCAGGCGCGGGATACGGTAGGCGCTCGAGGCTGGCTCGCCGGCGAGGAGGGTTTGGATTTCCTGCGCCAGCTGCGGGCTCACCTCTTCATCGGCGTCGAGCGAGAGGATCCAGTCGCCGGTGGCGTGGGCGATGGCGGAGTTTTTCTGCGCGGCAAAGCCCTTCCACGACTCCTCGAAGACGCGCGCGCCGGCGTCTCGGGCGAGGTCGCGGGTCGCGTCGGTTGAGCCGGAGTCGACGACGATGATCTCGTTGGCCCAGCGCACGCTGGCCAGTGTGCGCGGCAGGTTAGTCGCTTCGTTGCGGGTAATGAGTGCGACCGAGAGCGTCTTCGGCATCGAGGGTAAGAATAAACCGGCGAGGCGGCGGCAAAATAATTTAGGCAGGCTTGTAGTGTCTCCCCGGTCCGGTATCGTCAAAGAAAGCAATGTCTTGAGTACCGATCTTCCCCGGGAGGCAATCGCATGCACGTTCGCAGACGCAGGGGTCAGTATTGCCTGTGTGGCCTGGCTGCCGTCCTTCTGGTTGTACCCACGGTGGTTATCGGGTGCGGAGGCGGCGCGGTCGCTTCTTCATCCACCACGACTACGAGCACAACCATTACCAACCCATATGCCGTGGCCTACGAATCCGTCGCGTGGGGCACGACAGTGAAGGTCAGCTTTCCGTCGAGCTGCGAGATCACGATCACCACTACTGGCCAGCCGGATTACACGCCCAATGCCTGGTACCTGGCGCCGGCGAGCGGGACCGATACGGTGGTGGCGCATACCGCGGTGTCGAATACGCCGCTGGCCTTGATCTCCTACGCGACCATGATCAAGCCCTCGCTGGAGGGCGCGACGGTGACTCTGAACGATTGCCCCACCAAGGCAAGCGCAACCACCGCAGCTAACCTGGGCGCCATCGGCTACCTGATTTCCGGCACGGCGATGTTCAATCCGTTCGAGATGAATGGGACGACGCCGGCCGTGGCCGACAATGGCTCCTACACGTTCACCGACAGCAACAACGTGCAGCAGACGGCCTACTTTATTGACCAGTGCAACTCGCACAGCAACGGCACCACCTGGCACGCGCATGGCAATCCGAGCTGCGTTACTTCGCAGGTAGATACGAGCACCGGCCCCTCGCACATCATCGGCATTGCGCTCGACGGGTTTCCCATCTACGGCGGGCGAGACATCAACGGCAACGTGATCGGCGTTTCGCAACTGGACGCATGTAATGGCATCACCAGCGCCACGCCAGAGTTCCCCAGCGGCGCGTATCACTACGTGCTGCCCATCGGCGTCACCACCAAGTACGCATCGATCAACTGCTATAGCGGCACGGCTTCAAGCGGCACCATGGCCGCGGCGCGCAAGCAGGCATGCAACATGAAAATGATGTTTGCCATGCTGAAAGAAAAACAGCAGAACGGCAAGAAAAAGGACACAACCATGGTGATGCCGGATGGCACAGTGATGCGCGCGGGGGCAATGTAAAGGCGGAGACCGAGATAAGATGGATTCGATCGCGGGAGGGTCTTTGCGCATCCGTCTCTATTGCAATTCGATGTTATGCGCATTTGCGCTATTCACACTTGTGGCTCTGGGAGCTGTCGATCTTCACGCTCAGGAGAAGGTGCTGCGCATCGACGCGCCGCA
>JBEKEP010000010.1:0-44542 GCA_050013775.1 Occallatibacter sp.
ACGTCAATCCCGGCCTGTTCCTCTTCTCCTCTCCGTGGAGCCCGCCGGGATGGATGAAATCGAATGGTTCCATGCTGGGCGGGGCGATGCGCAACCACTACTTCGAGCCCTATGCGCAGTACTTCCTGAAATTCCTCGCGGAGTACAAGGCTGCGGGCGTGCCCATCGACGCCGTCACGATACAAAACGAGGTCGACACCGATCAAGACGGACGCATGCCGGCGTGTTTGTGGGGCCAGGAATACGAGATGGCGTTTGTGAAATCGTATCTGGGCCCGCTGTTCCGCAAGGAAGGCGTGAGCACGAAGATCTGGATCCTCGACCATAACTACAACCTGTGGGGTCGCGCTATCGACGAACTCAGCGATGCCGGTGTGTATGAGTCGGTGGACGGGATTGCCTGGCACGGCTACGGAGGCGACGTGTCGGCGATGACGCGCGTGCATGAGGCGTTCCCGCAGAAGAATGCTTATTGGACCGAAGGCGGGCCCGACATCAATGCGCCTGATTACCAAACCGACTGGGCGCATTGGGCGCAAACCTTCAACGGCATTGCGAACAACTGGGCGCGCTCCATCACGGCATGGAATATCGCGCTTGATGAGCGGGGCAAGCCGAATGTGGGGCCTTTCCCCTGCGGCGGGTTGGTAACGATTGATAACGCGACACACGCGGTGACGCGCAGTGGGCAGTATTGGGCTTTTGCGCATTTCTCCCGCCACGTGCGGCGCGGGGCGAGAGTGATTGCCGCGAACGGCGTGGGCGAAGCTGCGGCGGAAGGCGCTGCCGGCGGCGTTTCAGCCGCCGCATTCCGCAATCCAGGCGGCGGCATCGTGGCGGTGCTGGCCAATGGCGGATCCCAGAAGCGGATCCAGTTGCTGCTGGGCGCGAATGCGCTTGAAGTGGATATCGAAGCCGATTCGGTGCAGACGCTCGAGTGGCAGTGAGCCGGTCGTACGTTTCCCGGCGAGATTTACCCGTAACGGTTCAGGTTCCCCCGGCGTGACCGCGGAGGGCCTGCAACCATCCACGGGCCATAATGAAATCTGGCGATTGTCACGACCCTGCTCAGGCGTGACCAATCAAGGGAATACCACAAATCGACCCCTGTTGTGGGACGACGATCCACCCGCTGAGTTGCGCCGCCGGCGCACGGGGGAGGGTTTGCCGCTGCAGGGGCGTGTCCGCCGCAACGGACCGGGTATGCCTCTGGAGTTCGACGATCCGGATGGCGACGGTGTCCTGCGCCCGGCTGCGAATCGTTTCGGCGCGCCCAAGCCGCCCTGGTGGCGGCCGGCCAGCACCGTGGGCCGCGTGTTTCTTGCCGCCGGCGCGTTGCTGGTGCTGGGCGGATTCACCACAGCCTGCTTCGTGCTCGCGCATTATCTCGAACGCGACGCGCGTTTCCGCATCGCCGGCTCGGGCGACATCCAAGCCACCGGGCTTACCGAAGTGACCCGCGCCGACCTGCTGCCTGTCTTCGGCGAAGACATCGGCCGTAACGTATTCTTTGTGCCTTTGAACGAGAGACGGCGGGCACTTGAAAGCATTCCCTGGATCGAGCACGCGACAGTGATGCGGGTGCTGCCCGGCCAGATTCGCGTTTCCATAGTGGAGCGACAGCCAGTGGCGTTCACGCAGCATGGCCAAACCATCGGCCTTGTCGACGCGAACGGGGTGCTGCTCAGTATGGCTGCGAAGACCATGGCTGCGCGGCGCTATTCGTTCCCGGTGATATCGGGCATCGATCCCGGCGATTCCGCGGAGTCGCGCAAGGGGCGCATGGCTGTGTACCTGCGCCTGATGGCCGAACTGGACGGGGACGGCAAGCACGATTCCGAACAGATTTCTGAAATCGACCTCACCGATCCTGAAGATGCGCGCGTGCTGATGCCGGAACAGGGCAGCGACATCCTGGCGCACTTCGGCGAAGACCATTTCCTGGAGCGCTACCAGCGTTACGAGGCGCACATCGCGGAGTGGCGCCAGCAGTATCCGCATCTCAAGTCGGTGGATCTGCGCTACGACAACCAGGTGGTGCTGCAGATGGCCTCGGGCACGGAGACGGCAGAGCCTTCTCCCGATGCGAGTGCGCCAAGCGATGCCGTGAAGAAGCCTGAGGCCGACAAGCCCGCGGTGAAGAAGAACAAGCCTACTCAAGAGAAGAAGCACGCGGCGCCGAAGCGCACCGCGATGAACACCAACACAACTTCGACCCGCGCAACTAGCGGCGTCGCGGGCGGGTGAGCGCGATGGGACAGAAGCCAGACAACCTGATCGTGGTGCTCGACATCGGCAGTGCCGGTACGCGCGTGCTGGTGGGTGACATGCACGAGCAGGTGTTGCGCTATCGCGGCCATGCAGTGGTGGAGTCGGCGGGCATGCGCAAGGGCCTGATTGCCGAATTGGCTCCCGCGGCGAAGGCAGTGCGGGCGGCGAGCGAGCAGGCCGAACGCGTGGCCCACGTGAACATTGATGAGTGCATGGTGGGCATCGGCGGCCCGCACATTCGCGGCCTGAACACGAGCGGCGGATTGCAGTTGGGTCGCGGCATGCGCGAGATTACGCGCGAAGATGTGCGCGCCGCCGTGGATCATGCGCGCGCCATCGAACGCCCCGCGGATCGCGAGATTCTGCACCTTTTGCCGCGGCAGTTCATCCTGGACGAGCAGCCGGGCATTTTTGATCCGGTGGGCATGGTGGGCGCGCGGCTCGAAGTCGAGTTGCACATCGCCACCTGCTCCGGCAGCGCGTTGCAAAGCACCGTCACCTGTGCCAATCGCGCCGGGCTCGAGGTTTCGGAGGCGGTGCTCGAAGCCATCGCTTCCGCGGAGTGCACGCTTTCAGCCGACGAGCGCGAACTCGGCGTGTGCCTGCTCGACGTCGGCGCGCACTCCACCGACATGGCGGTATTTTTCGAAGGCGCGGTGGCGTACACCGCATCGGTTCCTATCGGCGGCGCGCATTTCACCAACGATCTGGCCATCGGCCTGCAGATGCCGGTAGCGCAGGCCGAGGAGTTGAAGCGGCAGTACGGCAACGCGGTGGTAACGGCGGTGCCGCAACTAGCTGAGATCGAAATTGCCAACCCGCAGCCGCAACGCTTGTCGCTGCGCACCATGGCGGAGATTCTGGAGCCGCGCGCCCGCGAGCTGATGTACTTTGTGCGTGAAAGCCTGCGTCTCGGCGGCGTGCTCGATGCCTTAGGCGCGGGGTGCGTGCTTACCGGCGGCGGAGCGATGCTGCCCGGCATGCTGGATGTGACCGAGAGCCAGTTGCGCGTGCCGGCTCGCACCGGTTTGCCACTGCGCCTGCCGCAAATGCCCGCGGAGCTGAACCATCCATCGTGGGCCGCGAGCATTGGCATGGTTCTTTACGCGCATCGCACGCGCGCCATGCGGGCGGCCGAAGACAACCGCAGTTTGCGCGCCAGATTCCGCGCCATGTTTGCCACGAGTTTCTAAGAAGCAGGGATTAGGAAACAGGGATTAACGCTAAGAAAAGCAGGAAATCGCAGGCGAGGAGAACAATATCCCAATGGAACAGCAAATGAATGAAGCCGGAGAGATGCGGATTCAATACCACGAAGAGCAACTGCGCGGCGCGCGCATCAAAGTGATCGGCGTAGGCGGAGGCGGCGGTAATGCCGTGAACCGCATGATCCAGGCGCACATGGAAGGCGTGGAGTTTATCACCGCCAATACCGACGTGCAGGCGCTGAAGCTTTCGCAGGCGCCCGTCAAATTGCAGTTGGGCGTGCGACTCACCTCCGGTCTGGGTGCGGGCTCCAATCCCGACGTCGGCCGCCGTGCCGCGCTCGAGGACTCCGAAAAAATCATTGAGGCGCTGGAAGGCGCCGACATGGTTTTCGTCACCGCGGGACTGGGCGGCGGGACTGGCACCGGGGCTGCGCCGGTGATCGCTTCGCTGGCCAGCGAGATGGGCATCCTGACCGTGGCCGTGGTCACGCGGCCCTTCGCCTTCGAGGGCAAGCGCCGACTGATGCAGGCTGAGCGCGGCCTGAAGGAACTGATCGACAGCGTCGACACCATGATCGTAATTCCCAACGAGAAACTGCTGGTGGTGGCCAAGGACGCGGGATTCTTTGAGAGTTTCCGCATCGCTGACGACGTGCTGCGCCAGGGCGTGCAGGGCATCAGCGACATTATCACCATTCCCGGCATCATCAACCGCGACTTTGCCGACGTGAAGACGACCATGGCCGGCATGGGCCACGCGGTGATGGGCACGGCTATCGGATCGGGCGACAATCGCGCCGTGGAAGCCGCGCAGCTGGCCATGGCTTCTCCGTTGCTTGAGGCCGGCGCCATCGACGGCGCGCGCGGCATTCTCATTAACATCACGGGCTCGAGCTCGCTCAAACTTTCCGAGGTCAACCAGGCGTCGTCGCTCATCGAATCGGCAGCGCACGAAGACGCCAACATCATCTTCGGCGCGGTGCTCGACGAGAAGATGGGCGAAGAAGTGAAGATCACCGTCATCGCCACCGGTTTCCGCGACCAGATGCCGGAGCGCCGCGCGCGCATGTTGAACGTGGAAGAGTCGCCGGTGGTTTCAGTGCCGGTGGTGGCGCCGGGCAACTGGATGGCCGAACGCGATTCCGCACCGGCTCCCGCACGCGCCCGCTTTCTCAGCGAGGAAGAAGAAACGTCCGGAGAAAACAACGACGATGCGTTCTTCTTTGCCGCGGCAGCGCCGGGCGTGGCGACCACAGTGACGATGGCAACACCGCAGGCCATGGCAGAGGCTGGCGAAGCCATGGATCTTGCGAAGCAACGCGAGAGCGCAACGGCGCCGACGATGCCGCAATTCGATGCGATGGAGAGCGAGGCCGCATACAAGAAGGCTCCTCCCAGGGATTATGCGGCGGATTTTTCTGAGGCTCCGCGCCGTGCGATCGAGCAGAACGGGGCAGAGCAGGACATTACGGAACAGGACATGGCGGAACAGCTGCAGGGACCGGAACAATCGTTGTTTCCTGAAGCGGCCGGCGAGCCGGAACGCGATCTGGATGTTCCTACGTTTATGCGGCGCTCGAAGTTTTAGAGTTTTTAGATTCGGCGTTGGGTGAGAACTCTCGGAAAAGTGCGGGCGGGGACGCTCGTCACAGCCAGTTAAGCACCCCACGGACGAAGACTTATCCACGGGGACCCTGGTCAAGACACCAGTAGTAACGTCACCGTTCCCGATCTGGGTTTCAATATGGGCGAGAACACGGTATATTGAGGGAAACGCCCTCGAAAGTTGTACCCGGCAAGACTACAGACCGAGGGGAATTTTTGCATATTGGGTTAGTGTAAGAATGGGGACGAATTTGCGGTGGGTGGTGGAGCAAGAATGGCAGCCCTTCGCTTCATCCAGCGGCAAGGCCTATAAGCGGGATCGTTGTTTCTGCGGTGGAGGAAAGGACCCACTCGCGGCATGAATTGAAAGTATGAAGTGCGTCGTCCACGAGGCGAGCGTGCGGCACGAAATCCAAGGGTTGAGAGGATGTGGGCTGGATGAAGTTGTCACGCGTCAGGTCTTTTGGGACGGCTTTTTTTGTAGCTGTCTTTGCGGTGTCCGGTTTCGGCGTCGCCTCCGCAGCGGCGTTGAATGCCCCGCAAACCAACGTGCATCATGCCAAGCCGCAGTCGCGGCTCAGGGAATCGCACCACGCCACAGCGCATCAGACCGCAACGCATTCGACCTCATCGAAAACTGCCCGCGCCACCGCAAGTCCGGCGCATACCTCGGCAACACACTCCACGAGTGGGCACAGCACTTCATCCCGCGTAACTTCAAGGTCCACGAGCACCAGCCGCACCACGGCCAGCGCGCACCTGCGCCGGGCTTCGATCACGAGCCGTCATCACTATTACGAACGCTTCACGGCCAGCTCGTTTGCGAAAGGCGACATTTTTGCCGGTGATGTGACGGCCGGTGAAGATCCAGTGGTACGCCAGGCCGCGATCGACGCTCTCGGCGACATGAACGGCACCGCCCTGGTGATCGATCCCTCCAACGGCCGCATCCTGGCCATGGTCAATCAGAAATTGGCGCTCTCACCGGGCGCAGAACCCTGCTCGACGATCAAGCTTACCGTGGCCCTGGCCGCGCTTTCTGAGGGCATCGTTACGCGCGACACGCCGGTACAGCTGGCGGGCTTCCGCATGAACATGACCCAGGCGCTGGCCAAGAGCAACAATCTCTACTTTGAGGAGATGGGCCGCGAACTGGGCTTTGAACGCGTGCGCCATTATGCCACGCAATTCGGGTTGGGCGAACTCGCAGGCTACAACATTGCCGGCGAGCAGCTGGGCGTTTATCCCGATCAGGCGATACCCGAATCCGAAGGGGGCGTGGCTCGCATGTGCAGCTTCGGGCAGGGCGTTTCTCTTACACCGTTGCAACTGGGCGCCTTTGTGGCTGCCATCGCCAATGGCGGAACGCTCTACTATCTGCAGCATCCGACAACGCCCGATGAAGTGGCCGCGTACCAGCCCAAGGTGAAGCGGACGCTCGATATCGCGCGCTACGTTCCCGACCTCGAAGACGGCATGGCGGGCGCGGTGGAATATGGAACCGCGCGCAGCCTGCGCACCAACTTCCGCGAACTGCCGGTGTTCGGCAAGACCGGAACCTGCTCCGACAGCGGCACACGCTTCGGCTGGTTTGCTTCGTATTCCGAGTCGCCGCAGGGCGCAATGGTGACGGTGTTCTTCCTGGAAGGTGGCCGGCCCACATTCGGCCCGCGTGCCGCCGAGCTTACCGGCGAGTTCTACAAGAATCTCTGGGACCACGACTACTTCGCCGTGAAGAATCAGGATGCGCAGAATGCTCCAGCGGCCGCGCCCGCGACCGATCGCGCGACGGACTATCCGGCTCCGATAGCGACTACGCCTGCCGCACAGTAGCCGCGAACCGAAACTTCAAGCAATCTGCAAAGCAGGAAGCCGCCCATGGGCGGCTTTTTTGCTGCGGCATGTTCTCTGCGGCAGGATATTCTGACTGCGTGAGCGAAAAACTGCATTGGGTTTTGGCCGGCATCGGCGATATCGCGCGCAAGCGGGTTATTCCTGCCATTCAGGCGGAGCCGCGCAGCAGTCTCTATGGTTTCGTCACGCGCGACGCAGCCAAGGCCCTCGAATTTCCCGGCGCCAAGTCGTGGGCCACCATAGAAGAAGCCGTTGCCGATCCGGCTGTCGACGCCGTCTACATTGCGCTGCCCGTGGCATTCCATGCCGAGGCCGCCATTACGGCCTTGCGCGCGGGCAAACATGTGCTCTGCGAGAAGCCGATGGCGTTCGATTTCGCGCAGGCGCAGCTGATGGTGGCCGAAGCGCACATCTCCGGGCGTTTCCTTGGCGTCTCTTATTACCGCAGACTTTATCCGAAGCTCCTGCGTGCAAAGCAACTGGTGCAGGAGGGCGCCATCGGGCGGCCGTTGCTGGCCGAAGCCAACTGCCACAGCTGGCTCGAAATCGCGGGCCGCGAATGGCTAAGCGACCCGGCGCTGGCGGGCGGCGGCCCGCTCTACGACACCGCCTCGCATCGCATCGACGCCATGAATTTTCTCTTCGGCAAGGTAGAGCGCGCCTGCGGCCTGCTATCGAACGCCGTGCATCGCATGGGCGTGGAGGATTCCGCAACCGTGCTGATGCAACTGCCAGGCGGAGTGCATGGCGTGGTGGACGTACGCTGGAACTCGCACGTGCCGCGAGACCAATTCCGCATTATTTGCGAGGACGGCGAGATCAATCTCGATCCGCTCAACAGCCCGGAGTTGCGCATGGCCGGTCGCGTGGAGGTACTGCCTCCGCATACCAATCTGCATTACCCGGTGGTGGAGAATTTTGTCGATGCCGTGCTGGCCAACGATCTTGGCCGTCTGGCCTGCCCGGCCGAGCAGGGCGCCTGGGTGGATTGGACCATCGAAGAAGTAGTCCGTTCGCGAACCCAACCGTCCTGAAGCTGGCGCCACGAGATTTTCTCGCGGTCTTTGCAACGAATTGGAAAGAAGTACATCCGATACACAGGTGAGGCCGCTTTTTCTCCACACGTCCCCTGAGGTCCTGAATGGCGCTGCCGACTGACATTCTCCTGACGTACGGGTACCTGCTCCTCTTCGCCTGGGTTCTGGCCGAGCAGTTTGGCATTCCGTTGCCAGCAACGCCGGTGCTGCTGGCGGCCGGCGCACTCTCGGTCGATGGCCCCTTCAGCTTTTTCCTGGCGCTTGCGCTCAGCGTGGTGGCAACGCTGATCGCGGATATTGTGTGGTTCTTCATCGGCCGCCGCCAGGGGCACCGCGTTCTGCGCCTGCTCTGCAAGCTCTCGCTCGAGCCCACGACCTGCGTCCGGCGCACTCAGGACTCCTTCGCGCGCCGCCGCGGCACCATGCTGATGTTTGCCAAGTTCGTGCCCGGCCTGGGCATCCTGGCGCCGCCCGTGGCAGGCGAAAACGGCATGAAGCTTGGCGTTTTCGTGTTCTATGACGGTATAGGGGCAACGCTTTGGGCGGGGGCGCTGCTGGCCGCTGGCCGCTTCTTTGGCGACCTGCTCAAACGCAATCCGCATCTGCTGAACTGGGTGGGACGGTTCTCGGGCGCGCTGCTGGTTCTTGGCATCGTCGTGTTCTTCCTCATCCGCCTCTATCGCCGACGGGTGGTGCTGAAACAACTGGTCGCCGCGCGCCTTGAGCCGGTAGAACTGAAGCGCCAACTCGACGCGGGAGATCCGGTGTTCATCATCGACTTGCGCCATCCGCTCGAGCTCTTGCCTGAGCCCTTTACACTGCCCGGCGCGTTGCATTTCTCGCCCGATGCGCTTGCCGAGCGCCACAGCGAGATTCCACGCGACCGCGACGTCGTGCTTTATTGCACATGCCCGAGCGAGGCTACCGCGGCCAAGACCGCGATGATGCTACACCGTCTTGGCATTGAGCGTGTGCGGCCCTTGCGCGGCGGGTATGACGAGTGGAAACGGCTCGGCTTTCCCATGGATGCGATTCCGCCGGTCAATCCCATGGTAACGATTGTGCAGCCGGCAAGCTGACCGCGCAAACTGCGGGATATGCGCTTGACGCGCTTGGGCTGTCATGTTCGACTGATGCAGGAATCTACCAAACCATGCATCTTCCCCAACTTACCCTTGACGATTACAACCAACAGTTTGCCGATCGCCACCTGCTGCATGGCGTGGTGGCGAAATGGGCCGGGGAACGTCCGAAAGCCATCGCCTTGCTGAGCGCAGAAAGCGGGCGCGCGGTTACATGGAGCGAGTTCGACCGGTTTACGACAGCGCTGGCTTGCGAATGGCTGCGGCTGGGATTCGAGAAAGGCGATCATCTCGTCACGCTGCTGCCCATGTCGGTGGATCACGTTCTGCTCGAATACAGTTTGTTCAAGATTGGCGTGATCGTGGTTCCGCTCGACCTGCGCTTGCCTGCCGCTGAAGTAATTCGTGTGGTTGAGATGCTGCGCCCGCGCGGCTTTGTCGGTCTCGGACTATACGGTCCAATTGATTTCCGCGAGATGGGCCGCGCGATCGCGGCAAAGTGTACTTGGGTCGAATACTTTTTCACGGTGAGCACGGTGGAGCCGACGGAAGGCTTCCGCTCCTACGCGGCGCTGGCCGAAGCCGCCACATGCACAGCAGCGAACAACTCCGATGCCGGCGCGGCCGAGCTGGCCGCGGCCGATTCTGCAGTCGCGGAAGACGATGGCGCGCTGATTATCTTCACCACGGGATCGACGGGCTCGCCCAAGGCGGCGCTGCTCACGCATCGCAACATTACGTCGCAGAACATGTGCCTGTGCGGCGCTTTCTTTGGCGGTGACAGCGGCACGCGCTCGCTCGTCAACTTGCCTGCGTCGCACGTGGGCGCTCAAACGGAAATCCTGATGAGTGCGCTCTTCGGCGGCGGAACTGCGGTGCTTCTTGAGGTCTTCGATGCCGGCCGTTCGCTGCGCGCCATTGAGCAGCACCGCGTGGAACTGCTCGGCCAAATTCCCGCGATGTTCAACCTGGAATGGATGCTGAAGGACTACGACCGCTACGATCTGAAGAGCCTGAAGTTTGCCGCGTACGGCGGGAATGCCGTCTCGCGGCCGTTTGTAGATAAACTCGCCACCATGGCGCCGATGGTGGGCACGGGGCTGGGGCTGACGGAGTGCGCGGGTTTCTGCACGTACGTAAGTGTCAACGCATCCGAGCGCGAAAAAATCCTCGATGGCCTGGGACACGACATGCCCGTTTATGCATGTTCGATCCGCCAGCCCATGCGAGAAGACGGCATGGCCGGCGACCCACTGCCCGACGGCGAGATTGGCCATATCTGCTTTCGCGGTCCGCAGACGTTTGCGGGCTACGTCAACGATCCCGAAGCGACCGCCATGACCATCTCGAGCGACGGTTATTTGTATACCGGAGATCTTGGATACAAGAGCGCTGCGGGCATTCATCTTTCCGGCCGCGCCAAGTGGGTGATCAAGTCGTTCGGCTACCAGGTGTTTCCCGGCGATGTGGAAGCGCACATCAGCACCTTTCAGGAGAAGGTCGCGAGTTGCGTGGTGGTGGGCGTGGCGCACGAAGTGGCCGGCGAGGGCGTGGTGGCCTTGGTCGAGAAGCGGCCGGGCGTCGAGCTCGCTGTGCCGGAGCTGGAACGCCACACGCGCCCGCTCGCGACTTATATGCGGCCGCGGCATTGGATCATCGTTGAGCCCGGCCAGATGCCTCTGAACCGTCTTGGCAAGCCTGACCACCAGCGCGCGCAGGAGATGGCGCGCCAGGAAATCGCGACCTTGCGCACTCGCGGTGAGTGGGATAGTCGACATAGCAACGGCGGATGATCGCAGGCGCGGCTCGATTTTTGTCGACTCGTGTATGCTCATTTCCATGCCTGAAAAGCTGGACGACGATTTCTGTTCAACTCCGCCGAGCCCCGAGCGGGTTGCAGCGCGTGCGTTGATCCTCGCGTCAGTTTCGTGCCGGGCACTCATCGAAAAAGATGCCGGAAAGCCAGGCGCTGACGAGCTCCGCCAGAAACTCTTGCCTTGGCTTGAGAGCGTCGGCGCAGCAGAGGAACTCGAGCCTCATGAAAGAGAACTTATCGAAACCGATATGGGCTCCCTGGACCCGAAAAAACGGATAAATGCTTCCTGGCAATCCGAGGGCATGGTCGTGCTGGCATGGGCACTTGGTTATTCAGGCCTCCCCATAATCTATGCCCAATGCGAGCCAAGTGATGTCGCAAATAACATGGGCTTCCTTGAGAGCCGCAACGGAACATCCATGAACTCGCCGCACCTTCTCGATCCATCGGAAATTGACGTCTGGAGGGATACTTACTTGACGCTCCACTGGCGGCTGAGGCAATTTTCACTTGAGGCGAAACCGATAGACTTCGTCAAATTCGTCGCCGAGTGCAAATGGGGCCCGCTTCGTCTTGATCATTTGCAAATCATTAAGAATGATCTCGGGATCGACGGGAAGAGAATCGACAAAGTCGACCACCGCATGCTTCGGCATACACTGAGCATTACGCAAGAGCGCCATCAGGCATTCAACTGGCTATCAGGCAATGAGCAACTCTACTCGCAAGTCACGACTGATACCTAAGATTTCCGATCTCCACTCTCTGCAGTCGGGCTTAACATAGTGAAGAGCAGTGACCCCTGCTCAACGGAGCACGTCTTTGGCATACGACGATCTGCGCGACTGGATCAAAGCGCTCGAAAAGCACGGCGAACTGCGCTGCATCCGCGAGGAAGTCTCGCCCGAGCTCGAAATCACCGAGATCACTGACCGCGTGTCGAAGATCGGCGCGCGTGCAAAATCCGGCGCGACGAAGGACACCTATGCACCGGGCGGCCCGGCGCTGCTGTTTGAGAACGTCAAAGGACATCCGGGCCACAAGATCCTCATTAATCAGTTCGGCAGCGAACGACGGATGGCTCTCGCGTTGGGCGTTTCGAAGATTGATGAGATCGCTGAACGCATTCACGGCCTGATGAATCTGAAGCCGCCGACGGGCGGGTTCCTCGACAAGCTGAAGATGCTGCCGCAACTCGGCGAACTTGCGAACATCTGTCCCAAAACCGTGAGCACGAAAGACGCACCGTGCAAAGAAGTCGTGCGGCGCGACAACTTCGACCTCAACTTTTTCCCCATTCTCAAGTGCTGGCCGTTCGACGGCGGGCGTTTTATCACGCTGCCTTGCGTGCACACACGGGATCCGCGAACGGGCAAGCGAAACATCGGCATGTATCGCATGCAGGTCTTCGATGGGCAGACCACTGGCATGCATTGGCAGCGGCAAAAGGTCGCCGCCGAGCACTATCGCGAGGCGCTGCGTGCGGCAGCCTCCTGGACGGGTGACGCGGCCGGGTCGAAATCCGCGCGCGTGGCCATGATGGCGGAGTCGGCTGGCGGCGCAGTTACGATTCCCGAGCAGCCTGCGGGCGCAATTCCGCAACTCGCGCTCGGCAACTTGAAGGGCTCGCGGCTTGAAGTGGCCGTCGCTATCGGCACCGATCCAGCAACAACTTTCTCCGCCATCGTTCCCGCGCCGCCTGAGGTTGAAGAGTTTCTGATCGCCGGATTCCTGCGCGGCAAGCCGGTTGAGATCGTCAAATGCGAAACTGTCGATCTTGAGGTGCCCGCGCACGCCGAGATCATTCTCGAGGGCTACGTGGAACTGGGCGAGTTGCGCTTTGAAGGCCCCTTCGGCGATCACACGGGCTTCTACACTCTGCCGGACGAGTATCCCGTCTTCCATCTCACGTGCATCACGCACCGCAAGGATCCCATCTACGCCGCAACCATCGTCGGAAAGCCACCCATGGAGGACGCCTGGATGGGCAAGGCCGTGGAGCGCATTTTCCTTCCGGCAATGAAGATGGCTATTCCCGAGCTGGTCGATATTCATCTGCCTGTCGAAGCGGTCTTTCACAACCTGATGATCGTGTCGATCAAGAAAAGCTATCCCGGCCAGGCACGCAAGGTGATGAATGCGATCTGGTCGCTCGGCCAGGCGATGTTTACCAAGTGCATCATTGTGGTCGACGAGGACTGCGACGTGCAGAACATTCCTGAAGTCGTCCTGCGCGTGGCCAACAACATCGATCCGGAGCGCGACATCCAATTCATGCTCGGCCCCATCGATTCGCTCGATCACTCGAGCCGCCTGCCCAACTACGGATCAAAGATGGGAGTGGACGCTACACGCAAGTGGAAGGCCGAAGGCTTCGAGCGTCCCTGGCCGGCCATGATCGAGATGGACGGAGCCACCAAGGCGAAGGTCGACGCGATGTGGGCGAAGCTGGGGCTGTAGAGAGTTTCGCGAAGTTGAAATCTCAGGTGAGAACCGCTCCTCGACGTGCAGGTTGGCGCGTGCACGTGTGAGCGCTTTTGCGATTGATTACTCATCGAGGATTGGTAGTCCAATCATCGTTCAATATTCGAGCAAAACTCTATTTGGTGCGTCCGTCTGGCTGCGGCATAACGTACTACTATCTGGGAGTCCCATGAAACGAGCCATCTTCGCCGCCGTTTTCATCCTGCTCGCCGCCACCCTCCACGCCCAATCCATCGCCGGCACGTGGCAGGGAACAATGACCATCACCAACCAGCAGGGCGCGCCGGTCAACCAGAATCTCCGTATCGTCTTCACCATCGAAAAGAGTGCTGACGGCTCGCTCCATGGCGGCCTCAAGTTCATCGACATTGGTCGCGCCATGCCGCTTACCTCCGTGGCCTTCTCCGCTCCGGATGTCACCTTCACGCAGAGCGACGCCGGCATGGACTACCATGGCAAGCTCAGCGCTGATGGCCAATCCATCGGCGGAACCTGGGTGCAGAACGGTCGATCTCTCCCGCTCACCCTGCAGTTGGCCACGGAAGACACCGTCTGGAAGAGCCCGACGGCGCTTCCGCCCATGGCCGCCGACGCCGATCCGTCTTACGAAGTTGCCACCATCAAGCCCGCCAATCCTGACGAGCAGCATCCCGTCTTCGACCTGCGCGCCCATACGTTCAGTGCCACCGGCACGTCTGCCAAAGAGCTCATCAAGACCGCCTGGAATATACGCGGCCGGCAGGTCATCGGCGGACCGCCCTGGCTCGAAGACAAGAAATTCGACATCGTTGCAGAACCCGATACTCCCGGCAAGCCCAGCGAAGAGCAGAGCCGTGTGATGATTCGCAAGCTGCTCATCGAACGATTTAACCTCCAGGCGTACACCGCCCAGCAGGACTATCCCGTCCTCGCTCTCACACTCGATCCCAAAGCCCCGCCCCCGACTCCCAGCGATCCCAAGTTCAACGAGAGCCTCAGCATGTATGGGCGGCGTGATGGCGACGACATTGTCGTTCACATCACTGGCGCGACCATCCCGCAGATGCTCGGCTTCATCATGAACACCTTCCAGGCCCGCCAGCTTGTGGACGAGACCGGCCTCACAGGAACCTACAACATAACCCTCCGCATCGAAGGCCTCGCGCAAGGGCCCGTCAGCGACGAAGATTTCGGAACTGCCCTCGTCCAGGCCGCCGCCCACGCCGGCTTCAAATTCATCTCTAAGAAACAGCCGCTCACGGTCGTCGTCGTCGACCACATCGACCCGCCGACGCCGAACTGAGGGCCACGCCGAACTGATCGCGTGGTGCGGAACGGGCATGATCGCGGTTTCGTTTTGGATAGGGTCCGCTCTGATATATCTAGACCCATGCGGGTTAACCTTCCCAGCCGCCTCTTTTATTTCGCAATCGCTCTGGTTCTCGCACTTCCTCTGCATGCTCAGCAGACCTCCGGCACTTTTCGCTGGATCGATTTTCACGATCCCAAAGATCAGAACATCGTGGCGTGGATTGAGCGCTCGCTGCAGGTGGAGAAATGGACCTCCATCCGTGAGATTGGCGTGATGTACGACGCGGCGCTGGTGGTGACCACTGAACGCGAAGGGCCGCAATCGCCCCCCAGCAACGACAGCTTTACGGTGTGGAATGCATCGCTTACCAGCCACGTGGTTGCGCCACTGCTGAAAGGCGTGAATCTGCGCTGGATCGACTGGGAAAACTTTGCCGACGATGCTCCCCAGGAGTTGGCCCTGCTCTACGACAACTGCCACGACTGCGCGGCCAGCACGTTTTTCACGAGCTTTCACTACGACCTCGCGCACCATATGTTTGTGGGGCGATGGATCCGCGGAGGCCAGGGAGTTCTGGTGTGGAATGCCGTTCCGCCCAGCGCGCCCGACGTGACCTGGACGCAGGTCTATGCCTTAATTGCGGGAGCGGAGAATCGCGCCTACCTGGCAACCTGGAACCACTTCGACTACGGAAAGAAGCGGCAACCCAGCGACACTATCTTCCGCTACGATGTGGACCCCATGACGGGAATGGAGCGCACAGAGGAGTTGACCAGGGAGAATGCCGAGGCGATGAAACTGCGCCTGTGCCGCGGCCAGGACGCCATCCAGGGCCTGGAGCGCGGCCAGGACTCAGAGCTTTGCCAGCAGTTGCTGAACGCGCAACCGCAGCGCAAGCCGGTGACCACGCCGCCGGCCAACAATCGCGGCCAATCGGCATCAGGGCGCGTAAGCCATTGAAATGAATATTTAGTGGTCAATAGAGAGCAGTTTTGCCCCCCACGCCGCCGATAGCATCCAAGTTGAATGGAGGCGTGAAATGAGCCGTCTTTTTAGACTTGCACGATTCGCCCTGCTTCCTATGGCGATCACACTGTTCGCAGCCGGTTGCCACAATAATCCAGACCAGGTGCAGGCGGATAATAATCAGGCCGGCACGCAGGACCCGGGTACGGACCCGGCGACGGCCAATCTGGCCCCGGCTCCGGACAACTCAGCTGCTCCGAGCTACCAACAGAATGCGCCGCCGGATCAATCGTCTTACGATCCAAGTTACGGAGAGCAGCCTGAATACACATCGGCGCAGCCGCCTCCGCCCCTGCCCGAGTACGACCAACCGCCGACTCCAGGCGATGACTATCTATGGACGCCGGGCTACTGGGCCTGGTCTCCGGACGGCTACTACTGGGTGCCCGGCGCGTGGATTGAGGCTCCCTACGAGGGTGCACTCTGGACCCCCGGCTACTGGGGCTACTGGAATAACGCCTACGGGTTTTATCCCGGCTATTGGGGCCAGTACATCGGCTACTATGGCGGCATCAACTATGGCTATGGCTACGTAGGATACGGCTACCAAGGTGGCTACTGGGGCGCCGGCCATTTCTACTACAACCGCTCCGTCAACAACGTGAACATCACCGTGGTGCACAACGTTTACAGCCGCTCGGTGACCGTCATTAACAACAACTACGCCCATGTGAGTTACAACGGCGGATCGGGAGGCGTCCGGGCGCCGGCGCGGCCTACGGAACTGGCGGCAATGCATCAGCCGCACACTGCACCGATGACGTCGCAAGTGCAGAATCAGCGTGCTGCCAGCACCAACAAGGCCCAGTTTGCCAATACGAATCATGGCCGCCCGGCCAACGTGACTGTCAGCCAGCCGCTTCCGGCCGATCGCAACGTGAAAGCACCGGCGGCATTGCAGAAAACCAATCGGGCTGTGGAGCAACAGGAGCAGCAACACCAGGCGACACCACAACAGCAGGAGCATCAGGCGACGCCACAGCAGCAACAACAACATCAGGCGGCTCCGCAAGAACGGCAAGCGGCCCCGCAGCAACAGCACCAGGCGGCTCCGCAAGAACGTCAAGCGACACCACAGCAGCAGCACGAGGGCGCACCGCAGCAGCATCAGGCAGCGCCACAGCAGCAAGAACAACGCCAGGCGGCACCTCAGCAACAACGTCAGGCGGCTCCGCAGGAGCGTCAAGCGGCACCTCAGCAACAACGTCAGGCGGCTCCGCAGGAGCGTCAAGCGGCACCACAACAGCAGCAACGCCAGGCAGCACCACAACCGCAGCGCCAGGCAGCGCCACAGCAACATCAAGCGCCTCCACAACAGCACCAAGCAGCACCGCAACCGCAGCACCAAGCGGCTCCGCAACCGCAGCACCAGGCAGCTCCAAAGCAGGACGATCAACACCCTAAGTAGCAAGGTTTCTCAGGGCATCCGCGGCGGAATCCGCGGATGGCTCCTGAATGGCTCCTCCACCTCATCGCCGGCCAACTATCGCGGCCAGTCCGCGTGTGGGCGTGTGTCCCATTGACGGCCCAGAGAAGAATTTCCTAGAATTCCGAGACTTCTGTACCCAGAACCGTGTCCAATCGAATGGAGGTTGAGATGAAAAGCTATTCTCGACTCGCACTTTGCATACCGCTGGCCCTCGTGGCCGTGCTTTTCCTGGCTGCATCGCATTTGAATCCAACGCCAGGCCTCACCGCAGTTCAGGCTGCCGGGCAGGATCAGGCACCCCCGCCTCCGGACCAGGGCCCCGATCCCGCAGCCGTCAATCAGGCGCCGGATACCACCGGGCAGGGACCTGGTGGGCAGTCCTATACGACTGAAGCTCCGCCTGCCGGCGCGCAGAATCCCGACGATTCGGGCTACGCAGAGCAGCCCACGGAAGAAGCAACTCAGCCTCCGCCGCCGCTGCCCGATTACGCGCAGCCGCCGGCGCCGGATGAAGGATACATCTGGACTCCCGGCTACTGGGGATGGGGCCCTTACGGCTATTACTGGGTGCCCGGCGTGTGGGTTGAACCCCCGTATGTCGGCGGACTCTGGACTCCCGGGTATTGGGGCTTCTACGGCGGGCGCTATCTCTTTTATCCCGGCCACTGGGGCTTCCACATGGGCTGGTATGGCGGGATCAACTATGGCTTCGGCTACGTCGGATTCGGTTACGAGGGCGGCTACTGGAATTCGGGCCACTTCTTTTACAACCGTGTCTACAACAACATCAACGGGCGCGCGGTGCACAACGTGTATAGCTATCGCGCCAATGTTCGCGTGAACAATAACGTCCGCGTGAACAATAATGTTCGCGTCAACAACGGCGCTCGGCCCAGCTATCGTGGCGGACCGAATGGCGTGCAATCGCAACCGCGGCCGTCGGAAGGTAATGCGTATCGCGAGCCCACGGCTCCGCGCATGAACACGCAAGTGCAGCACGAGCAGAACTACAGCACGCAGCGCGGGCAGTATGCTTCGCCGAACTCGAGGCCAGCCACGACAGCGGAAACACGGCCGCTGCATGCCGACCAACACGTCACGCCGCAGGTGCGCAGCGGTGGCGGTGGAGGCGGAGGCCGTTCGGGAGGCCATCGCTAAGAAGCTGCACGAATCGTAAAGATACCGAGGGCCGCACTCTCCAACTATCGGAGATGCGGCCCTGATTTCTTGCGTGTGGGTTTTTTGTTGCTGAATCGCGGTGCTCTTACTCGGCCGCGAAGACTTTGATCGCAACCAGGCTGCGCACCCACCGCGCTGGGCGCTTTTCTCCGGTCGCAATCAACTTCATTGGTCCGTCGCCCGCAAGAGCTTTGCCGTTTTCGGTGTCGGCCACAATGACCGTGGAACTGCTTACCTCCGGCGTGATTTCGCCGATTGAGTACACCACTTCGTAGAGGTCGGATCCCTCGGCCACCACATAGAGCCGCAGATCTTTGCCGCGCGGATGATCACTCACACCCAAGGGCGCGAGCAACGCGAAAAGAGATACGCCGGAGTAAGTCTCGTCGGCCTTGGTGTGCTCGTTGTGGACGGTGACCGACACGTGCGGCAGCGCGGCCAGCGTGGCCACGGTCCATGTGGCGGATTTGTCCCCGAAAGTGATTTTGAGCGCTTCCGCCGGCGCGGGAACCATTGCCGACATGTCGGATGTTTGCCGCGGCATCGGCATGTGCGGCTGCTGGTTCTGCGCCTGCAGCGTGAAAGCTCCTAAGCTCAATGGTCCCAGAATGATGGCGATGGCAAAGCGTGAAGGCTTCATGATCTTCTCCTCGCCTCCATCGTATACTGAACCCATGTCGATTGTGCGCAACATCGCCGCCATCGCCAAGGGCATGAGCATTACCGGTCGCGAGGCGTTCGCGCCCACTGAAGTGGAGAACTACCCTGACGGTCCGGGCCCCTTGCGCGGAGCGGTGTTCGAGTCCCGCTTCCGCGGCGCGCACGTATTGCAGCGCGACGAAGATGGCTTGGAAAAGTGCGTGGCGTGTTTCCTGTGCGCCGCGGCCTGCCCGGCAAACTGCATCTATATTGAAGCCGCCGATAACACCACCGAAGTTCGCATCTCTTCTTCGGAGCGCTACGCCAAGGTCTACAACATCGACTACAACCGCTGCATCTTCTGCGGCTACTGCGTCGAGGCTTGCCCGACGGACGCGATCACGCACGGCCACGGCTTCGAACTGGCCACGCTGAATGCCACCAATCTGGTGATGCGCAAAGAAGACATGCTGGTGCCGGTGGCGGCGCTGACGGCGAAGTAGCTCCTACTCCGCGCCCGTGAGCAGTCCGCGTTTGCGCATTTCGGACATCACGCGTTCCACCTTCCAGTCGAGCGCACCGGAGCCGTCGATGACAAGATCGGCATTCGCCGACGAGGGCCGCACGAACGTGAGGCTGGAGGGGCGCACGCGGTTTTCCCATTGATAGCGCACCGATTCCTCGCTTCGTCCGCGCTCGTCCAAATCGCGCTTCAGCCGCCGCTCAAAACACAATCCATCCGGTGTATCGACGTAGATGCTCAACTGGTAGAGCGGCAGCAGGTCCGCGAAGTAGAGCGCGAAGATGCCTTCAATAATCAGGAACGGGCCGGAGGTGACGCTTTCGGTGCGACCCGGCACACGGGTGTAGGTTGCGAAGTCGTAGACCGGGCGCTGAATCGTGTCTCCGCGCGCCAGCGTGGCTATATGCTCGGCCAGCAGCGGAATCTCAATCATCGACGGGTCGTCGAAGTTCTGCTGGACGCGTTCCGCAAGCGGCATGTGGCTGAGGTCAAGATAGTAGTCGTCGAGATGAAAGCGGAGGCCGCGCAACATGCGGGCCATTTCATTGGCCAGTGTGGTTTTGCCTGAGCCGGAGCAGCCGGCAATGCCCAGCACGGTCGGCGGAAAGGGCAACCGCGGAATTTGGGCGGCGACTTCGCGTGCGACTCGGGCGCTCACGGTTTGGCTCACAGCCCCTCGTTCACTTTTGCAGCAATGCGCGGCGCCAGGCGCTTGAGCAATCCGGCCAACCGCAGCTCCACCATACGCCCGGTCTCGTGCACCTCTTCATGGCTCAGCGGAGTCGCGCCCAATCCCGCGGCCAGGTTGGTGACGCAGGAGATGCCCAGCACTTCGATCCCCATGTGCCGCGCCACAATCGTTTCCGGCACGGTCGACATCCCCACCAGGGTAGCTCCCAGGGTGCGAAAGGCGCGAACCTCTGCCGGTGTTTCAAAGTTGGGTCCCGGCGTGGCCAGATACACGCCCTCCTCCAGCGTGAATCTCTCCTCGCGCGCCGCCTCCGCGGCCAACGCGCGCAACGCCTTGCTGTACGCCTCGGTCATGTCGAAGAAACGCAGTCCGGCGCCCGGCCCTATGGCGAAGCGCGGCTCGTTCGGCCCAGTGAGCGGGTTCCAGCCCATCATATTGATGTGATCGGCCAGCAGCACAAGTTGGCCCAGCTCGTAACCGGCCTGAATACCGCCGGCGGCATTGGTCAGCACCACGGCGCGTACGCTCAATGCGCCCAGCACGCGCATGGGAAACGTGACCTCACGCGGCGTGTAGCCCTCGTAGGAATGGACGCGGCCTTGCAGGATGACCACTGGAGCGCCACCCAGTGACCCCGCCACCATTTGTCCCGCGTGCCCCACGACGGTCGATTGCGGAAAATGCGGAATCTCGCCATAGGGAACGACGACCGGATCGGCGATCGCATTGGCCACGGCGCCCAGTCCCGAACCCAGCACGATGCCCACGCGCGGCGCGAGCGCGCCCAACCGCGACTGCACAAATGCTGCTGCCTCTGCGACCTGGTCGTAGTAAGTCATATCCGATTCCGTTGCTGCGCTTCGGACATTCTACCGTTCCTCGCTGCCCTGTCCGGTGTGCAAAGCAGGTTTCGGTCGCGAGAAAAGGGGCACCGGGGCCGGGAGACGGCCATTGAACTTGTCCCGGTGAAGAGACACGCCGCCGAAGAACTGGTGATCGCGGGAACTGCAATTGCTCGTTCCCGTGGCTTCGCAGTCCCCGCCTTCTAGATCCCTGGGTCTTCTGGTCCCCGCGTTATTCTGGCGGTCCCACTGTCAGAACAAAGTACGATGCCGGCTCCGTTTGGCTGGCGTTGTAAACGGTGTGCTGGTCACCCGCGATGCACACGCCCATGTCGCCGGCCACCAGGTCGCGCGTGACGCCCGCCGTCATCAGCCGCGCCGTGCCTTCGTGGATGCACCAGATCTCCGTGTGTTTATGCGTACCGATAGCCTCAGGCGGGCAGCCCGGAGCGAGACGCGTGAAGTGCGCCTCCATGCGGATGTTGTCGGGCAGGAGTCCCAACAAAAAGTGCTTTGACATGCGTGGCGATGGATGCGGATTCGTCGGTTCAATCTGCGGATAGCGGCCGGAGACGAGCTTGGTTAGCGGCATGGGTGCAGGGGGTTGTTGCGCCGGCGCGGCAGTTGGAGCGGCAGGCGCCTGGCCCTCGGCCTCGGACGCAATGGCGGACGCAGCGGCAAGCAAGGGCAAAAGCGCGGAAAATTCTCGACGGTTCATCGGGTCTCCTTTTGTTCTTTCTCCAAAGCTCACATCATAATCTGAGCTTGATTGCTGTGAACGATCCTCACTGCCCCGAGATCAAGCGCACCGTGCCCAGTATGCCCGAGGGCAGCGGGGCCAGATGATCCATATCCTGCGGCGTGAATTTCTCACCGTAGCGCAGGTTGAGCAGACGGTAATCCGATGCAGCGCGGCCGGCCAGCTCGTTGATGGCGGTGTTGGCCACCACAATTCGCAGCTCATTCGTGCCCGCGTGCAACAGCGCAGCTACATCCAGGCGATACGGCGGATGCCACAAATCTCCAGCAGGTTTGCCGTTTATTGATACCACCGCAACTTCGCGAACTGGCGGGTCGTACCACGTACGCGTTCCCGCCTGGTGAAGCGCCTCGCGCGGCACTGGCGTGCCTTCGCCAAAGTCCAGAATCACGCTCCCGGATTTCGTAACCGCCTCGGGAATCTCCACCGTGAGCATGTAGATTGCAGTGCCGGAGTAATACTTTTGTGCTTCATAGTCAGTCCATGAGCGCAGGGTCTCCATGGTTTCTCCGGTTCCGCTTTTGTCGAAGGTCACTTTCCAGCCGTGGCTCAGGTCGATGGGCGCGAACGGCGTGACGGCTTGCTGCTGCGGCGGGAGCGCGGGATTGCCAGTGAACACCAACACGCGCGACTCGTACGGAGCGAGGTCGAAGTGAATCGTTGGCCCCGAACCCGCGCCCGTGATCTTTCCCGTGAATGGATCCCACCACTCCGCACCGCCGTGTGCCGCGCGGAATGTCGCATCGAAAGCGTGAGGAGTATTGCCCGTGTTGGCGATGAAATAGACCTCGGCGTTGGGCAGCTTGCGATGGATAAAGCCGACTTCAGGTGTCGCCGGCGCAATCGCTACATCCGGCTTGAGGGCAGCGCCGATCGCCGCGCCCAGGTGCGCGGGGCTTGCGATCAGCCTCGAATGCTCGGCCGCTCTATCGGAGCCCACCATGAACATCATCTGCGAAATCAGCTTCACCTCAGCCGAATCCCTCGGCCCTTCCGTCACTCCCGGCGCGCGCGAGGGCAAGCTGCCCACGGCAATCACCTTTCCGCCCTTCGCGGCAAACTCGCGGATCTTTTTGTACGTTGCCAGCGGCAGCCGTTCCGTCGCCGGCATCACCAGCACCGGATACTTGATGCCCACTTTGTCGATTGCCGCCGAGTCGATAAAGTCGAGATTGTAGCCCGCGTCGAGAATTGCCGGAACCAAATCCGGTCCGAGCAGAATGCGTATCTCGTCGGTGACGGAGACGTGTCCCGGCCTGAAACGCGCCTGCGCATCTTCTTCCGGCAGCAGCACGGCGACGTCGTAGACCGGCGAGCCCTGGCGCAGCAGGTAACTCATGCGGGTGAAGTAGCCCATCACGTCGGGCATCACCATCCACCATGGGTTGTGATCGTTGAAGACGGCAGCCGCGTAAAACGACCATCCGGGGTCGCCTACCGAAAGCGGCGAATACGGCCAGCCGTGGCCTACGAGCTGGTTGATGCCCTGCAGGAAGAAGGTGTCGGCCTCGGCCTTCATGTCGAGCGGCGTGGCGCGGAACGACGGGGAATGCAGCCAGGTCCACGTCTCCGACGAGGTGATGGGCCGGCCGTAGACGTGGCTTGCGGAAGTGGCCCAGCGCGTGAAGGAGAAACCGCCGTGCCATTGCGAGCCTTCGCCCTCAGGCAGATCGACGAGCGCGTTGCTCGAAAGCGTGACCGCGGGCGAACCGTAACTTTGCGAGCGGAATTTTGTGTGATGCTCGCGCGCCCAGTTGTTGAGCGGCGTCAGATAGTGCTCGTCAATCAACTCCGCCAGTGTGCGGCCCCAGTCGTAGCGTACGTCAGCGGCCTCGGGGGTGGTTCCTGCGGCCAGCTCCGGCAGGCGCGGTGTCAAATCGTAGCCGCGGCGGGCGCGAAATTCGTCGAGAAGTTTCGGTGTCCAATCCGATTCGTACACCTCGAGGCTGTCGCTGAATACCGAGTAGGGAACATTCGCTCCGCACGCCTGGATCAGGGGGTCGGCAACGTGCTGGATGTGATTCTGAATTGCTTCCATGCTGAAGTGGTCGAGAACAAAACCCTCCGCGCCTACGGCCGCGCGCTTCACTTGTTGCCCAGTCCGGCTGGAGATGAAGAACAGCGCGACGTGCGGACCGCTGATTCCCGCTGGCAACGTCAGCCGGAAATCACGAATCGTGTCGAGCTGTTGCGCGTGATCGGCGTCGTAGTTCTGTGGCGTTCCCGAAGCAATGAACGAAGCCAGCAACGACTCGCCGTTGCGAATGGAGGGAACGGGAAGGGAGGAGGCGCCGGGCGGCACAACGTCGGCGACAGCGCGTAGCCGACCTGCCGCGTCACTGACCGGGACATACGCGCCGCCATACGGCCAACCGCTGCCCAGCGTCATACTCAGCCGGAGGTTCAGGTCGTGCGCCGTCTGCGCCGCAAATCCCACCATGTCCAGATAGTCCTTCGACAGAAAGGGCAGATTACGAAATCCCTTTTGCGGATCGTCGAGATCTAGCGCGTAGACAGGCTGCACCTCTGCGCCGCCGATGCCACCCGCCTTCATGGTGCGCAGTTCGCGGGCCAATTCGTTCTTCTGCACCGCCGGGCCGAACCACCACCAGCGCATCATGGGCCGCGCGTCCATGGGCGGCGTGGCAAAACCGCTGCGAATTGTGGTGAGCGAATCGGTTGCAGAGGCCTTTTGCGCCGTGGCGGACGATGCTGTGAGAGCAATGGCAAGAGCCGTGCAAGCGGCGATACAAAATGAGTTTTGAATCCGGGAAAAACGCATGTTAAAACTCCCGGGAGACCTCTGCCGCTGCCGTGCCGCCTTCTCAAGCCGCGCTGTTGCTGGGAAGAATCCCCTCGGCGGTCCATAGTAATTCCCGAAGATACAAATAGGAAACAAAATGTGGAGAGAAACTTCTGCCTCACGGACCGGGCGAAGCCAATCACTCACTGCCGTCAATCTTGCATGAATTCGCACAGGCACGGTGCGGGACGGCGCAGTCGGTGCATGGAGGCGTGTGGTAGTTTTCTTGTGTGTCCGCAGAGAGCGCATTGGCCACACCCGAGATCGAATCCGCTGAACCAGGTTCAAAACCACAATTTACCTTGTGGCATGGGGCAACTGCTGCGCTTTTGGCGCTGGGCTATTCCGGCTATTACTTTTGCCGTTCCGACCTCTCGGTCGTGATGCCCGACATGATCCACGACCTGACGCGTCATGGCATCACCGCAAGCGAAGCGCAAATCCGCCTGGGATTCATGGCATCCATGGGCACCGCCGCCTATGCGCTGGGCAAGTTTTTCTCCGGAGCTCTGGCCGATACGCGCGGCGGCCGGCGATTATTCCTGGGCGGTATGGCCGGCTCCATCCTCTTTACCGTCATTTTTGCGCTGAGCGGCGGATTTCCCCTTTTTACGCTGGCGTGGATTGGGAACCGGCTCTTCCAGTCGCAAGGCTGGGCGGGACTGGTGCGGGTCTCGTCGCGCTGGTTCTCCTATTCCACCTATGGAAGCGTGATGGCGGTGGTGAGCCTGAGTTTCCTGTTTGGCGACGCGGGATGCCGTTGGACGATGAGCGAATTGCTGGCGCACGGCGTGGGCTGGCACGGCGTCTTCTATTTCGCCGCGGCTGCGCTTGGGGTTCTGTTCCTCATCTGCCTGGTGCTGTTGCGCGAGACGCCTGCCGAGCGCGGACTGCCGGCGCCGGAAGTGAATCCCAGAAACGTGTATGCCCAAAATGAGAATATTGACGAGCCGGACATGGATCACCACCGGAAGATCAGCGCGATATTGCGGCCTCTGCTCACCAACGTCGCGTTCTGGCTGGTGTGCATACTGGCGTTCGGGACTACCCTTTTGCGCGAGACCTTCAACTTGTGGACGCCCACCTATTTTGTGCAGTTCGTGGGCCTGATGCCGAGCGTGGCGGCCAGCCGCAGCGCACTCTTTCCTCTATGCGGAGGGATTTCCGTACTGCTCGGGGGGTTCTTGAGCGACAAGCTCGGCGCCAATGGGCGCAATGTGCTGGTCGTGATCGGCATGTCGGCATGTACGTTGTGCCTGGTGATGCTGAGCCGCGTGACGGGCCACGCGGGAGAATGGGCGCCGTCGGTTCTTGTGGGGCTGGTGGGATTTACCCTGCTGGGGCCTTATTCCTACCTGGCCGGCGCCATGTCGCTGGATTTTGGTGGGCAGCGGGGCAGCGCCACGGCGGCGGGAATTATTGACGGCTTCGGGTACATTGCAGGCTGGCTCTCGGGCGTTACCGTGGCGCGTATCAGCGTCAAATACGGCTGGAGCAGCGCCTTCTTCGCGCTAGCCGGTGTCTCGCTGGCCACTGCTCTGGTAGCGTCGATTCTCATGGCGCACCACCGAAATTACGAGTTGCGAAATCCCTAAGCCATATAGAGTGCCTTACATAGGGCTCAGGCCGCAGGAAACCGCAGCGCAAGTTATCAAGTGAAACAATTTCCTATTGACAATCAGTGGTCGTACCACTATCCTTTCGCGCAGCGGTAAACCCTATCTTTGCCGACGCTGGACGACTGCCGCCTTGAAGCGACGAGACAGCGTCACGGCTGTGACCGTGGACATCACGACTGAACAACACGACTGTATGGAGGCATACAAGCAAAACCCTATGACAACGATTTCTGGTGTACGTCAGACATCTCGATCCTTCCTGGCCCGGAGAGCGCAAATTGCGACGCATCAACTCGCAAGCGCCGGGCGCCGTTCGCTTTGCACACTGGCGGCTATCGTCGCCATCGTTTGTTTGAGTTTCAGCTTCTCAGCGATAAACTTGCACGCCCAGGGCTACGGAACCATCAGCGGCACGGTGACAGATCCTAGCGGCGCCGTCGTCACTGGCGCTACTGTGATTGCCACCGAAGTGCAAACGGGCAATACGACCACCGCGGACTCTGGTAGAGACGGCCGATTCGTGTTTTCGTCTCTGCTGCCCTCCGGCTATTCGCTTTCGGTCACTGCCGCGGGATTCGAACACTACGCGCAGAAGGGCATCGTGCTCGAAGCCGACCAGGCGCTCACCGTGAATATCACGCTGAAGGTCGGTGCGCAAACGCAAACCGTGAGCGTCTCAGCTGACGCGCAACAGGTTGACACCACCACCGGCACTTTGTCGCAGGTCATCGATCAGGCGGCCGTGGGCGATCTGCCGTTGAATGGTAGAGCCGCAGCCACGCTGGTCACGCTGGTTGCCGGCGTCGTAGACGCCACCAATGAAGGCAATGGCGTTAACCAGGGCAGCGGAAAAACATTCTCCGGCAGTTTGCTTAGTCCCGTTCAGGTAGCCAGCGTCAACGGAACTTTGCCCAATCAGGACAATTTCCTGCTCGACGGCGGCAACAACCTGGACGAAATGACCAACGTGAATGATCCGTACCCGATGCCGGATGCTACGCAGGAATTCAGCGTGCAGACCAGCAACTACAATGCAGAGTTCGGCCAAAGCGCCGGCGCGGTGATCAACATCGTCACCAAGTCTGGCGGCGAACAGTTCCACGGCGACCTTTTTGAGTATCTGCGCAACGGCTTCTTCAATGCCGAGTCGCACTTCTCGCCTCCGGGCACGCAAGACACGCTGCACCGGCATCAATTCGGCGGCTCAGTCGGCGGACCGGTGAAGATTCCGCACATCTCAAGCGGCAAGACCACGCAGTTCTTCTACGGCTATCAGTACACGCAAATTCACTCGGGCTCCGCGGCAAGCACGTTTACGTCGGCCACAGCCGCCGAGGAAGGCACGACCGGCACCGGCTACGCAGATTACAGCAACCTCTGCACCAGCGGCTTCAATGGTTCGGGCATTTGCAATACGGCCAGCCAGCAGATCTCCAGCCCATTCACCGGCGTGGCATGGCCCAACAACCACATTCCCACTAGCGCCTTCGATCAGGCCTCGGTCAACTTCGAGAAGCTCTTCCCAGTGGCGACCTCGGATTCGGCTGCGGGAAAAATCGGCAACCTGGTCAACTATTTCTCCGCCACGCAGAACTACTTCAATGAGCACACGGCGCGCGTCGACCACCAATTTGGCGCCAGCGACCACCTCTTTGGCCGCTACTTCTACGACTGGTACCACCAGCCGGGCATCTTCAACCCGACCAACCTCTATAGCTACACGTCGTACTTCCAGACCCGCTACCAGAATGCGTTGGTGGCTGAAACCCACACCTTCACGCCCAACATTCTGAACAACCTGGTGCTCAACTTCCAGCGCGAGGTCTCCCAGCGCGGCGGGCCTCCAGGCAGCGCGGACATTACGTCTCTCGGGCCCTCGGGCTCCGGCCTCGCCAATATCTGGCAGCCGAATCTCGGTCCCTACATGGCGCTCACCGTAAGCGGCTATATGAAGGTGGGATCGTCGGCCAGCGCCCTGTTTGAGCGCAACAACTACACTGCCAACGACGACCTGCACTGGGTGCACGGCACGCACGACCTGGCCTTCGGCGGGCACTACGAGCTGAGCAAGTTCGACGTGGTCAACGTGTACAACTCCTATGGCGGCTTTACCTCGGGCCTGGCCGGAACGTCCCTGGCTGCCGCCAACATCAACGCCATGGCCAATTTCCAACAGGGCTTCCTATCTGCGCTCGTTCAGGGCGAATTTGAAGAGACCAACGACCGCGGTCACTTCCCGGCTATCTACGCCCAGGACACCTGGAAGGTCACTCACCGCCTGACCATCGATTACGGTCTGCGCTGGGAAATATATGCTCCCTGGCACAACAAGGTCGGCGTTCAGACCGCATTCAGCCCCTCTGAGTACGCGGCCAACACGGGCACGTCCCAGTTCGCGATTGCCACAGCATCGGGAACAGCGGGATTGCCAGCCGGTATGGTGCTCTCGGGTGACCCCGGCTTCCCGGTCGACGGCGTGAAGAACCAGTACAAGCAGTTCATGCCGCGTGTAGGTTTTGCCTATGACCTGTTCGGCAATGGCAAGACGGCCATTCGCGGCGGCTTTGGCTCTTTCTACGCGGATCGCATGCAGGGTTTCTTCAACCTCAGTCAGTCCACTTTTGCCCCCAATACCATCACCGTGACCCTGGCCAACATGGACCAGACCGCCGGCAGCCCCGGCGGGCCGCTGAGCGATCCATACTGCCAAACCTCCTCCTGCAACGCGGCAGGAAAGTACACCAATCCGTTCCCGTTCACCCTGCCGTTCAAGTCCTCGCAGGTCTTCCCGAACCAGATGGAAGTCAACGAGTACGATCCTTCCGGCAACTTCCGGGTCCCGGTTACCTACGACTACAACCTGACCATCGAGCAGCAGCTCCCTGGCAACTGGGCGACGCGTCTGGCTTACGTCGGTTCCGGATCGCGCCACCTATTTGTCAATCTTGAAGTCAACCCCTCCGTCAACACAGCTACAAACACGGGCACTCCGACGGCCCCCGTTTTGAGCTTCCCCGGTGGGACATCGGCGGCCAACGCGAGAAGGGTGTTTAACACCGCGCCCACCGTGGGACCCTGTCTGACAACGACGGGCTGCCACGAAAACTACTCGCAAATCGTCGAAGCGGCCATGATTGGCAACGCCCACTACAATTCCTTCCAAGCCACTCTGCAGAAGAGGATGTCGCACGGGCTTCAGATGCTGGCCAATTACACCTGGTCAAAGTCCTACGACGACATGCCGCAAGCCACGCGCGATTCCAATACCGAAGATCTGAACGCGGGCGAGTCGTATGTCTATCCGCTCTATCCCTCCAGCGTAACCAACATGCCGGCAGCAGCCGCGGTGCCTGACATCAAGGCTCTTGACCGTGGCGTGTCGGACATCGATCATCCGCAGGTCTTCTCGGTCTCCTATGAGTGGGCGCCTGAGAAAGTCAGCAGAGGCGGTCGCGTCGTAGACGCAGTCGTGAATGGCTGGCGGACCTCCGGTACCTTCCAGAGCCACTCCGGCGATGCATTGACCGTATGGACGGGAACCGATAACTCGGATACCGGCCTGTTGCAGGACCGCGGCCAGCGCAATTTCTCGCTTCCGGCTTACCTCATCAGCAAGACGAATGTCGGCGATTGCCCCGCAGCACCCAAAATCTGCGAAAACTGGCTCAACCCGGCAGCTTTCTCAGTGCCTCTCAACACCGGTGCGGGAACCGGCTTCGGCAACGTCGTCAAGGACACGCTCCGCGGCCCCCGTTACACAGTGTGGAACGCCGGTCTGGTCCGCACCTTCCCGGTCTTCCGCGAATCTAACCTTGAGTTCCGCATGGACTACTTCGACGTCCTGAATCACACCATTTTGAACAACCCAGGTGTCTCAGGCCCACTCAGCAGCAGCACTTCGTTCGGAACTATCACGGGTGAGAACGGCGCCGGACCGCGCGTCGGTCAGTTCGCACTCAAGCTCAACTTCTGATGCACTGCAATTGACTGGAACAAAGGGTGGCGGACACTTTCCGCCACCCTTTCTTTTTGTGCCGGTGGACTGACCTCTTCATGCGCAGTCAGCCGCTGAAGATGTGTCGTGGCGCACGCACCCGGGACCCAGCTCGCAATTTCAAGATCTCATCCAAGCAAAATGTGCCACTCCTGAAACGGGAATTCCGACCCTGCAAGGCCTTCGGCCGATCCCTGCTCATTTGTAGCTCTGCAAGTTAGCGCCCGGCTTTCTTGAATCAGCAGAGAAAATAATTTTTCTATTGACAATCGACCTTGCGAATGCATTAAATGTTTGGCTGAGGTCGGACCGCCGCTAATCCGGCCGCCGAAAAAGTGTGTTCTCACAACATGCCGGGTTCTGGCGAGACTCACCACAAGATCGCCACAACCGCTTCGTACGCAAACACTTTCACTCAAAGGAGGCATTCCAGGCGTTCCCATGAAAACACTTCTGAAATCAATCACGACGCTTGAAAATCGCAGTGGCGCATGGGCCTGTGTCGCTTTGGCGACGTTCGCGCTAGCGCTTTGTCTGGTATGGACCGCAATGCCAGTTGCGGCACAGACCGCCGGCGAAGGATCTCTTGAAGGCACGGTCATGGATACCACCGGCGCCGTCGTTCCCCATGCCAATGTCACCCTGACCAACGACGCCACCGGAATCAAGACCGTCAGCGAAGCCTCGTCAGCAGGCTTCTTCAATATCGCGCCCGTGTTGCCCGGCACCTACACGCTCGAAATCTCCGCCAAAGGATTCAAATCCCTGGTGCAGGACAACGTTGTCGTCGATGCCATGCAGGTCAGAACCGTCACCCCCGTGCTCGCCATCGGAGCTGAGACACAAACTGTTACTGTGACCGCTGCGCCGCCGGTGCTCGATACCGCCGACGCAAGCATTGGAATGATCGTCGAAAACTCGACATATACGAATCTGCCCATTCAGATGAATAGCGCGCAGCGCGATCCCACGGCATTCGCAACACTGACGCCGGGCGCGCAGAGCGCCAATAACGGTGGCCGTCTCCCCATCGTCGGAGGAACCGGCAGTTATCTTGGTCAGCTCTATGTCGACGGAATGCCCGCTGAAACTGTGAGCCAGCAAGGCGACAATCGCCTGGTTTCGCTGGCCATGGACATTGACGCCGTCGATCAGTTCCAGGAGGTCACCAGCACGCCTCCCGCGGAGTATGCCGGAGCCGGCGCGTCAAACTTCACCATCAAGTCGGGCGGCCTGCAATATCACGGCCAGGTCTCCGACTTTGAGCGCAACACCTTCTTCGACTCCTGGGGCTTTACGGCACCGCACGCCACGGTGAAAACTATCACGGGCGCAACCGTCCCCGCTCCCAAACCCGTCGAGCACCAGCATGAGTGGTCCGGGACCGTTGGCGGCGTGGTTCCTTTCACGCACAAGAAGCTCTTCTTCTTTGGCGCCTATGACTACTACTACGATCGCGCGGGCGCGACGTATTCGCTCTTGACCGTTCCCAGCAATCTTATGACCCAGGGCAACTTTACTGAGCTGAACGGCGGAGTGGGATCGGGATTGACAGGAACGGGGTCGAATAACCCGGGGATCATCTTCGATCCAACGAGCACAACCTGTGCGGGCACCGTCTGCACGCGTCAGCCGTTCGTGTACAACGGAACCAACAACGTCATCCCACCGGGCGACATTTCCCCCATCACCAAGGCCATGGAGTCGCTCTTCCCGACTGCCAACTCCAGCAACACGTATTACAGCGACTGGAATCCCGCCGTCCTCACCAACAACTACCTGAGCGGCTGGCCCAAAGGTTTTAACAATAACGTGATCGACTGGCGTGTGGATTACGATCTGAGCTCGAAGCACCGCATCTCGTCAGTGGGAACCATGGGCACGGAGAACTACCTCAACAACTTCGCTGCTCCGTTCCTGCCTCCGCCCTATATCGGCGGCGACCTGGCCAACGTCTACCCCAAGAACTTCATCGTTGAAGACGCATACACTATTACGCCAAACCTCGTGAACCAGTTGAAGTACAGCTTTACTCGTTTCTACCAGAACATTCACGATGCCACGCAGGGCGTTACGCCTTGGGAGGTCGGCACATTCGGGGTGACCAACCTGCCGCAGGGCCAGGCAGGCCAGGAATTTCCCGGAGTCGCCTTTGGATCTGCCTCCACTGCATTTTCGGGTCTGACCGAGCAAACCTGGACCGGCAATGGCAACTCCATCTCCACGCAGTTGACCACGCCCAACAACTATGCGGCGACCGACAACGTGCAGTGGCTAAAGGGCAAGCACGCATTGACTATGGGCCTCACCTTCCAGTGGCAGCAGATCAACAACGCCAATCCCGCTACATTCACGGGCGTGCTGGACTTCGGCTTTAACCCATACTCCACTGCCCAATTCACCAGCGGCAGCAACTCGCTCAGCGATGCATCCACCGGATTCGCATACGCCAGCTTCCTTCTGGGCGCGGCAGGCGGGTCCACATCTACTGACGCGACCAACCAATCCCTCGGCCTCGACTATGTCAGCGAACTCGCCGGCCGGTACAAAACGATTTCGCCGTATGTCCGCGACAGCTACAAGATCACAAGCAAGCTCACCCTCGACCTCGGAGTGCGTTGGGATTACCTGCCGCCGTTCCACGAGCTGCGTAATCGCTGGACCTTCCTGAATCCAACCATGACCAATCCGCTCACCAATACGCCGGGCATTTTGCAGTTTGCCGGCAACTACGGCGGACCCGGCGTCAGCTGCGGTTGCACCACTCCGGTGCAGACCTACTGGAAGAACTGGGGACCGCGCATCGGCGCAGCTTATTCCATCAATAGCAAGACTGTCGTCCGCGCCGGATTTGCGTTGGCCTTCTCGCAGGCCGGCGGCGTAGGCGGCCGAGGTGGCGCATACAACGGCACCGGTCAAACCGGCTTCAACACCAACGCCGTCGGGCCCACGGGAGCTATCACCGGTGGCTACGCGGCGGGACCTGCCTTCTGGCTGAACAACAACAGCGCCTATGTGCAATCCAACGTGAACGAAGCCTACGTTGCCAACACCGGGCTCTTTGGTCCAGGATTCACCTATCCCGCGCAGCCCAGTCCGAACGTGGCCGCGCAGGAGTTGGGCACCGGATTCATCTCCACGGGCGGTGGCAAGGGCACAGCGAACACGGGCGCCAGCTTCGCTGATCCTTACCTCTCCGGCCGCGCTCCCGAGATCGTGCTCTTCAACTTCGGCTTTGAGCGCTCCATCACGCCCAGCATGACCGTGGCGGTCAATTATGTGGGCGACGAGAGCCACTTCATCATCAACTCCGGAAGCACGGGCGGCAATGCGCGCGGCTACTGGACCAACGAACTGAATCCGTACTATATGCAGCTTCTCGGCCCGGTCTTGGATTCCACAGCCGCAAAGCCGCTTCTTAGTGCGCAGGCCACGGCAGCCAACCTGGCCATCCTCGCCCATTACGCGCCGAATGCCCCGCAGCCTGCGTTCTACACCAACAACGGAGCCGGTAGTGCCTCGAGTTCGGCTACCATCCAGCAGATGCTGGTGGCTTTCCCGCAGTACAACGGCGTCACCGACACCTGGGGCAACGTGGGCAACTTCTCCTACAACGCTCTCCAACTCATGATCCAGCAGCGTCCGGCTCATGGGCTCACCTTCACTTTCAACTACACCTACTCCAAGAACCTCGGCGACGACGGCACCTACCGCTCCGGCTGGGCGCTTCCCGGGTCGTACGTCTCCCGCTCCACCAGCGGAGCCACCCTCCCGCAGAATCGCATCGACCGGTCGTTCACGGTCATTTCCATCCCGCAGGTCGTCAACATCTTCGGCGTGTATAAATTGCCCTTCGGCAGCAAAGGCCAACCCGGGGGCGATAACGCCGTGGTGCGCTGGCTGGCTGGCGGATGGCAGCTCTCCGAGATCTATAACTACGGGGCAGGAGTACCGGTGGTCGTCAACGGTGGCAGCGGCGCCGCGGGGCAAGGCCAGGCTATGCCCGACTTGAACCCGGGGTGGACCAGCGGTACCGCCCGCCAGAACGGAAGCTATGGCAGCGGACCCAACGGCGTCCAATTTGCCAACCTCAGCAACGTTAAATACGTCAACTCGAACGCGTTCATTTCCGCAGTGGACAATTCCACTGCTCCCGGATGCATTCCCGGCTCGAGCAGTCAGGTCCAGGGCAGCTGCCAGGCATCGTACCTGATCGGCAACGCGCCACGTACAGCTGCTTACGGCTTGAGGGCCCCTGGCTCCCAGAACCTGAACGCAGGTCTGCGGCGCAGCTTCCCGCTCGGCAGGGAAAGCAGGACGTTTGTTTTCGAGGCGAACTGCACCAATGTCTGGAATAAGGTGCAGTTTGGGGGTCCGAGCGCAGCCTGGGCCTACAACTCCAGCTCCTTTGGCGAAGTCACCGGCGTAAGCAACAGCGCTCGCGACTGGCAGTTTGCCGGCCACATCAACTTCTAACTTACCCTCACCCGTCAGCATCCGCCGCGATTCCTGCGGCGGATGCAGACGGGCTTTTCTTTTCTTCCCGCAAAAGCGAGTGGGCTTGGGCGTTGCGCCGGAATGCGCGTGGGTGAGACGGTGCTTTTGTGCGTGCGCTACTTGGCTTGCGCCGCGAAAGTGTCGGCCTCGCGGTTTAATTCTTCCGGCGTCGCGACATGCGTGTAGAACACTATCCGATACCGGAAGGTCGCCGCCTGGCCCTTTTCCAGCGTGTAGTTCAGCAGTGGCTGCTTGGCATCGAACGCATGCCGGCCCAGCGGATTGACGGCAAAAAGCCCGTAGCCGCGCGCGTGCCAGTAGGTCGGATAGCCGATATTGCCGGGATGGTCGAAGATGGCGATGGTCGCGATGTGGCCGGCATCGTCGTGGCCGGTGAGCGAACACCAGCGGCCGCGCGTTGACCATGCGGCTTCGCCCTTGACGCCTTCACTGGTCAGATATTCGCCTGTTGGCTGAGCCACGCCCGGGACATTGGCTGCGGCGGTCACCGTTGTCGCAACTCCGTTGGCGTCGGTGAAGGTCCCACCCTTTTCCTCCGGCGATTCCAGCCAGCGAGCCACGCGCAAGCCCAGCAGCCCATCCTTGTCGTCGTTGAAAACGACATGGTCGAGCGCCGTCAGCGTCAGCGTAAGGTCGATTGAGCGCGTCGCGTCCTCGTGAGCAAACACATAATGCGTGGTCTCCGCGAGGAGGTCGTGATTCTGTCCGTCGATCCACGTGGAATTGCTCACCAGCTCTCCACGATTCGCGCCGCTCTTGGTGGATACGATCTTATCGAACACGATTGTGCCCATTTTCGGCGCGCGCGCAGCCGGAATGGCCGTCGAGTTGTTCCAGAAATCGAAGCCGTTCACGTTGCTGTAGTTGAACCAGAGGCCGTCGTGATGAGGATGGTCGGTGCGCTCGCCGGCGCGCGGCTCAAGCGGCCAGCCGCGCGTTACAGTCACGCCGTCGCCATCCACAATCGGATAGAGCACCGGCTTTTTCAGCGTCTCCGGCCAGATGTACGAAGTGAATGGCTGGCCGTCGATGGTGATGTCCACGCGCCGCTTCGCCGCATCGGGCGTCACTTCGACGCCCTTCGTCGTTTTCCCCCACCCCGGGCGCGCAAACAGGAGCGCGCCAAGGGTAGGGCACACCGCGCTTGCCGTCCGCAACGAGCCTGCGGTCACAAGACCAAGCACCGTGCGTCTACGCATAGACCTTGCCTCCCGCCATCACCTGCTGCGTCTTCTCGTCGAAGGTCACTTTCATACCGGTCTGGATGGCGGCCACGTTCATACACAGCGCGATGGAGTGGCTGTAGCCGGCTTCGATCGGCGCATTGGGCGTCTTGCGCGAGCGCACGCACTCCATCCAATTGCGCATGTTGGCCGCAGTCTGCGGATCGCCGTGCGTATCTGCATCGGTGTTCACCGCTGTGGCCTTCTCGCCCAGCGCCATGCTGGGCAGCAAGTTGGGCTGCATGTGCATCTCGTCAGCAAATCGTTTCGTCAGTCCGCCTGTTGGCGTAACCGTCTGCTTGTCCATGTCGATCATGCCGCCGTTCGAGTAGTAGAGCTCCTTGACGCCGCCCGCCGAATTTGTAAAGCGGGAGCTGTACTGCACCTGGAAGCCCTTGCTGAGGTCGTCGAGCGGACCGTAATCGAACACCGCCGTCATGGTGTCCCAGTTCTTGCGGCCGTCCTTCCACAGATAGATGCCGCCGTTGGCCACGCACGAGCGCGGATGCGGCAGGCCCGTAAACCAATGCACGGTGTCGATCTGGTGCACAAGCCACTGATCGGGAATGCCGGAAGAGAACGGCCAGAACAGGCGGAACTCAAGATACTTGCGCGCGTCGTACGGTCCCAGATTCCTGCCTAGCGAGTAGCGCTTCCAATCCGTGTCTTCTTCCTTGAGCAGCGGAACCACATCGGGACGGCGCCAGCGACCGGGCTGGTTTACGTTCCACGTCATTTCCACCATCACGATGTCGCCAAACTGGCCCGACTTGATGTACTCGGCAGCCTTTTGATACGCGGGGGTTGACCGGCGCTGTGTGCCGACCTGGACAATCTTTCCGCTCTTCTTCACTGCCGCCAGAATGCGGCGCGCATCGGCCATAGTGTGCGCGGTGGGCTTCTCCACGTAGGCGTCGCGGCCCGCTTCCACAGCTTCAGCGCCGTGGTAAGCATGCTGGAAATCGGCAGTGGCAATGATGACAGCGTCCACATCCTTACGCGCGTAGAGTTCGTCGTTATTGCGCACCTGGTCGGGGCGATTGCCGCAAAGTTTCTCGATAAAATCGACGCCCTGTTCGCGGCGCATCTTCCAAATGTCCGACACGGCCACGATCTGGAAGTTCATGTCCTTTGCACTTTGTTGGAAGGCGGGCAAATCGCCGCCCTTCATGCGGTCGCCGCAGCCCACAATTCCCACGCGCACGCGATCGTTCGCGCCCATGATCTGCGCATAGCTCTTGGCGTTAAACGCGACTGCCGTTGCGGCCAACGCCGCGCTGCCGGTTTTCAAAAACTCTCTGCGGTTGTTTTGAATCGATTCCATGACGGGTTCCTTTGCTTTTGGCTTGCAGGTGGAATTGTACTTCCGTGAGGCAACCGAGGGAAGAGAATTGCCAGACCCGGCGAATGCCCACATAAAGTGCTTGGGCGCCCCGGCTCCCGCAACCGGGATCCGGAGCGCCCAATTTTTCAACAAATCATTTTCAACAAGTTAGAAGTTGATTTTGACCGCGCCTTGGAAGACGCGCGCGGCATTGGTTGTTGAGGAGATCTGGCCGAACGTTGAAGATGTCAGGCTCGCGGTCGGATTACTGAAATCAGGATGGTTCAGCACGTTGTAGGCTTCCAGGCGAAACGTGGTCGTCCAACTCTCGTGGATGGGGAATATACGCGAGATTTGTGAGTCGAACTGAAGCGACTTCGGCCCATAGAATTCGTTGCGGCTGACGTTTCCGTAAGTTCCAAGGGCAGGGCAGCCGGGGGTCGTGACCAAAGCGCATCCCGCAGTTTGCCAGACCTGCTGGAAGGCATTCGGATTCAGGTACTCGCGGTTGGATTCGCCCGAAGCGTTACGGAGCGTGACTTCGGCGTAGGGACTCACGCCTGCGACCAGGTTGGGACGGTCGTTGCCCACGTCGGTCAAGGAGTTATCCTGGCCCGACGTGACGTTGAAGGGCGCGCCCGTCTGGATGTGAATGAGCGGCGCCAGTTCCCAGCCGTTGACGAGCCACTTTTCAGCACGGTTCAGATGGTTGCTGAAGTTGCTCTTTGCCACCAGTGAGATATTCTCGACGTGCCGGTAATCGGACCCGCAAGGACCGTAATCCAGCCTGGGGTTGTAGGGATTCTCCGGTCCCGTCCCAGCATAGTCACCCTGGGCGTCGTAAATGTTGAGGCAATGAGCCCAAGTCCAGTTGGCGAACACGCTGAAGTTGCCCGAAAGGCGATGATTGATGGATGTGATCAGTGCGTTGTAGTTGGCACTGGCTGCATCGCCGACCAACACCGAGCCGCCGCCGCTGCCTTCATACTGATTGCCCTGGGTGGGGTTATCGATCGTTAGCAGGAACCGGGAACTCTGGTTTCCGGTGGTGGAGCAGTTGGTGCCTGCTGCGCCAGCCTTGACCGCGGCAGGGCCGGTTGTGACGATGCCTGCGCAGCCCGTTCCGCCCGCTCCCCACACTCCGGGGATGAAGACCGCCGGGTCAAATGTGAGGCCCATCGGATCGTGGCGGGTTGCGTTTCCGATGTAATCCACCTGCACCTGCCAGCCGAGGCCAAATTCACGCTGAATGCTGGCCGTCCACTGGATGGTATAGGCAGGCCTGAAGTTCGGCACTGTCCCGATGAACTGCGACTGCGCGAAGAAAAGGGCCTGGGAAGGCGTGGGGACAGCGGGCTGCGGGAACGGGTTGGTGGTGAATGCGCCAACGGACCATGGGGCGGCGAATGGTACGGGCGCCGACGACGATGTTTGAACGTTCGTCACCGCCGTGGCGAAGGGCGGATTCTGCTGATTGCGCTGGCTGGTGAAGAAGTTGGGGTTGTCGAACATGAGCGCGCCGCCAGCGCGGACGACAGTCTTGCCGTTGCCGAAAGGATCGAATGTTAAACCAACGTTGGGCGAGAACTGCCAGAGACGGTTGTTGGTGAATCCACGGCTCACGCCCTTGTCGCCGTAGTACAAAGCCCCTGCCGGAGCGTTGGGATAGATGGTGCTGACGGTGCTGGAGAGAAAGTCGGCCATGTTGAACACCACGCCGCGGTTGAAATAATCAACCGGCGCGATCCACGGCCCCCAGCGCAGGCCCCCGACGAGCGTAAAACGCGGGGTGGCGTGGTAGGTGTCCTGAATGTAAAGGCTTGGAAGTGGCCCGCGCAGCGCGTTCTGCTGCTTTTTGCTCTGCTGGAATGGAGTCGATGACCCCAGCGTTCCCATCAGGAAATCGAGATTCTGATCGCCGATGGTGCTGCCGCCCTTGGGCCCGCTGCCGCTGTATTCACCATTGAAGGTGAAGATACCGTTGCCTTCGTACACGTTACCGATATTGAGCTGGTTCTGCACCCACTCACCGCCGAACGCGATCTGGTGCTTTCCCTTCACCCAGGTCACGTCGTCGTCGATGGATCCGGTGTTGTCGTTGAAGTGGGCGACCGAATTGGTGCCGCCGCCGATCGAGAACTTGCCTTCCGCCATCTGCAGGCCGTTGGGCTGGATCTGGTAGAGATTCGTGGTGCTGATGCCGAGGGTCGTAGCGTTAATGTCGCTGGCATTGTATCCGCGGTTGTTAACGCGGCGAAGGATGGAGATGTGGAATGCGTTCACGACCTTGTTGCTGATGCTCCAGGCGTCGCCCATCGTGAAGGTCTGCACGCGCTCAATGTTGCCGGATTGGGTGGTGATGAGGATGTTGGTCGGCGAGAAGTACGCCGGGAACTGGTAGCCGTCGACGAAATACCGCCCGTAGAGATTGTTTCTGGAGTTGATGGTGTAATCCACCCTGGTGTCGAACTGGTTGTCGGTGATCAGATACGGGATGGCGTAGCGGACAAATCCGCAGTTGTTCGGATCGACTGTCGAGTTCGGCACCGGCAGGTATTTTTGTAGTGCCAGGGCCGGCGCGCTGTAGGTCGGCGTAGAAGCGTATTTGTTGCCTGTCAAGGCCGTGCCCGTGAGCGGATCGACGAGCGGGATCGGCTTGCCGGTTGAGTTGCACAGGTTCGTACCGGTGATGGGATTCCCATCGGTGGCGGAGTAATCGCCTGTCAGGTTGGCTGCCGTGGGCACAGTGGCCGACGTAGCCGACTGCGATTGATCGGCCTTCCAGCGCTGGTAGGCCGCGAAAGCGAACATCTTGTTGCGCTTGATGGGTCCGCCGAACGTGCCGCCGAACTGGTTCTGGTGCAGCGTGTCGGGCGAAGTAGAGAAGAAATTGGTGGCGTCGATGTAGTTGTTCCGGATGAACTCGAAGCCCTCTCCGTGATATTGATTCGTCCCAGATTTGGTCACGACGTTCACGAGGCCGCCCACATGTCCGCCATCTTGCGCGCCCAGGTCCGTCGATTCCACGCTGAACTCAGAGACCGCATCGGGGAATGGATAGGGCAGGTTGCCGTTGGCCATGTAGTCCTGGTTGTCGCCGCCATCGAATCGCCATAGCGTGGTGTTGCCCCCGCCGCCTGCGATGGAGACAGAAATGGTCTGGTAGGAATACTTGCTGCCGGTAAAGTCGCCGCCAGGAGCCGCGTTCGACCCGCCCGATGCCATAATCAGCGCGGTCATCTGCCGGCCGTTGAGCGGCATTTCGTCAATCGCAGTATTGTCGATTGTCTGTTTGAAAGTGGCGTCTTCAGTCTGCAGCGAGAGAGCTTCAGCCTTGACTTCGACCGTCTGCCCCGCGCTTCCCACTGTGAGGTTTGCATTCACGCTGATGCTGCTGCCTACCTCGAGCGCAATGCCCTTCTGCTCGTAGGTCTTAAAACCGGTTGCCGTGACCAGCAGGTCGTAGGTGCCGATCGGAAGGGCAGGGAAAAGATAGACTCCGCTGGCGTCGCTGACGGTGGTGCGCTTGACCTGCGTGGCTTCATCGGTGAGCGCGACGTTGGCGTTGCCAACCACTGCACCCGTCGAGTCCGTGACTGTGCCCTGCAAGTTGGCCGTGCCCGCGATTTGCGCGTGGAAAGTGGCTGGTGTGAAAAGCAGGGTTGTGAAAACGAAAAGGGGGACGAGGAACGCCCGCCATCTCGACGCTCGCTGCACATAGTGCAACGCTGACTCAGTACAGGTATTTCGCATCGCTTCCTCCAGAGTTGAAATTGATTGACTTGATGAGCAAGCCCTCCGTCCTGATTTCCGTGGAGGATTTGTATACGGATACACTCTCAGTGGTCCGACCTCACTGCCCATCGCCGGAATCGTGTCAGACCAATATGGCGCCTGTCAAGACATATTCGCGAGGCGCACGAGGAAAGGAGAGAAAAGTTCATAATCGATTGGTTCATGGTCCTCTTGCGCAATGGTAGGACCACAGAACAGCCTTCGGCGTCTGGGTCCCCGGTCAGGCCCCAGACTTGCCGTCCAGAAAATCAGAGCCCCAGGGATGAGGGCATTGCACATCTTTGTCTCGCAGGGCAAGACGGGGCTCTTTAACTACGACAAATTTGGTCGTATATTGAACAAGGACTAAATTAGTCGGATATTGGTGCTGGGGCCGAAGAAGCGGCCATTAAGCCAATGAAAGAGTGATTTAAATCACAGAAAGAGCCGGACTGATTTGGTCGTATATAGGTACTGCATGCTGCAACGGACCCTCGGCGGGGATTGCGGTGCGGAATGCAGGCAGTTACCGCAATCCCAGTTATCGCGGAGGCAATGGTCTTGAAAGGCCGAGTTTATTTCGCTTTCATTCTAATTCTGACGATTTTCCCGATCGCAATGCGGGCGCAGGGAGGCTTTCGCGTCGCGGGTGTGGTGCACGATGCAACAGGCGGCGTCATTCCCGGCGCTGAGGTTACGCTGCGCCAGTCCAACCAATCCGACGCCGCTGTGCCGCTGACGCAGGAAACCGATGGTCAGGGAAGCTTTCAGTTCATCGTTCCGATCGAAGGCACCTATGCGGTCGAGGTGAAGACGGCGAACTTTACGATCTATCACTGTGAGGTGACGGTAAATGCCAGTGCGCCCAGCGCAAATCTGGACGTAACGCTGGCGGTGAATGCCAACGCGGAAACGGTGGAGGTAACGGCAAATGTTTTGGCGGCTGAGACGACGAGCACGCAACTGGGAGAGACGCTAGAGTCTAAAAAAATGGAGGCCGTTCCGCTGAACGGCCGCAGCTTTACCGATCTGATGGCGGTTCAGCCGGGCATTGTGCCAGTGAACACAGCGCAACCCGGCGCCGTGATCATGACCGGCGTGGCGACAACTCCACCCTCCGGCGGCGCGAATCCAGGAAATCTCTCGATCAGCGGGCAGCGCGAGGATTCCAACGGCTTCCGCGTGAACGGCGCCGACGTAGAAGAAGACGTGAACATGGGCACGTCGATTGTGCCCAACCTCGACGCTATCGACAGCTTTCGCGTGCTGACCTCGAATTTCGACGCGGAGTATGGCAACTCCAGCGGCGGCCAGGTACTGGTGACGACCAAGGCTGGCACGGATCAATGGCACGGCAGCGCCTTCGAATTCCTGCGCAACACGGGGCTCGACGCACGCAACTACTTTTCTACGGACCGCGCAGCCTACCGGCAGAACCAATATGGAGTTACCGTGGGCGGTCCTCTATTTCGAACGGGCGTCAAGTGGTTTGCGGATTACCAGGGAACGAGGCTCACTGAAGGCATCGACACCGGCGACATCTCTGTGCCATCCACGGCCGAGCGCGGCGGAGACTTCAGCCAGGTTCCGCTTACGGGCAGCGTCAACGGCAACGCGTGGGCGGCGCAACTGTCATCGGCGCTGGGACAGACGGTTAGGCCCGGCGAACCCTACGCGCAGGTTTTTCCCACGGGCAAGATTCCACAATCCATCTGGTCAGCCCCGGCAAAATTCCTGCTGGCCTCGATTCCAGAGCCCAACGCGGGCACCGCGGTGTTTGAAACCGCGATCTCAGCCGAAACCCTTGGCGACAACAAGGGAGGGCTGCGCGCGGACTGGAGCCGCGGCAGGAGCACGCTCACGGGTTACTACTTTTTAGACCAATACTCGCTGGACAATCCCTATCCCACAGGAACGGGCGGCGCCAATGTGCCGGGCTTCGACGCGACCTCCAGCGGGCGCGCGCAACTCATGAGCCTGGAGCACACCATGACTTTTGGCTCGTCCATTCTGAACGAGGCACACCTTAGCTACATGCGCAACGCGAATGCCGTGGGCCAGTCGCGCGGCGGCGTGGGGCCCACGCTGGCGGCGCAGGGATTCAGCAACATCGTGCCCCTCAAGCCCGCGACCGAAGGCATTGAGAACCTCGCCTTCAATGACTTCACCACAGGCGTGGACACCACGGCCCTGGTGCAGACCGAGAACATCTACGAAGGCATGGATGCCTTCTCGCGCATCGTCGGCAAGCACGGTCTCAAGTTCGGCGGCGAGTTGCACAAGGACCAGATCAACACCCACCCCGACGTGGTCTTCAACGGCAGCTTCAGCTTCAATGGCTCCGAAACCGGCGTCGACTTTGCCGATTATCTGCTGGGCGTGGCGTCAAGCTACACGCAAGGCCAGGCCGAGAGCTTTTACAACCGCAATCTCTACATGGCGGCCTTCGCGCAGGACAGTTGGAAGGCGACCAGCCGGCTCACGGTGAATTACGGCGTGCGCTGGGATCGCATTCGGCCCTGGCTCGAAAAATATAACCAGCTGCAAACGCTGGTTCAAGGTGAACAGTCGCAGGTATTTCCCGGCGCGCCGCAAGGGCTGGTCTTTCCCGGCGATCCCGGCGTACCCGATTCGCTGGCGCCGCCGCGTAACAACTTTTCGCCGCGCGCAGGCATTGCGTACGCGCCATCGGCTCGCCCTGCGCGGGGCAGCCTTTTGGACAAGATCATCGGTCCAGCAGGGACGACCAGCATCCGCCTCGGCTACGGGATGTATTACACGGCCTACGAGGGATTGTCGGCGGGCATCATGAGCGCGAATCCGCCCTACGGGTACACGTACACGTCGGCCGCGCCGCCACTGTTCGCCTCGCCATTTACCGTGGCCGCTACGGGGGCCAATGCGGGACAGCGCTTCCCCTTGCAGCACGTAGCCGACGGAGCCAGCCGGACCAATCCAAACACGAGCGTGAACTGGAGCCAGTTTGAGCCGCTGGTCGGCATTCCCGCTGTCGAACCCAATGACGCAACGCCCTACGCGCAACACTGGATGGCGAGCGTGGAGCGGCAATTAGGCGCGAGCACACTGGCTACGGTCAGCTACGTGGGCACTTCTTCGCATCATTTATTGGTGCTTGAGGAGGCCAATCCCGCCAATCCCGCGCTGTGCCTGAGCCTGGGCTCGGCGTGCGGGCCGTTCAACGAGCAGGCCGCGCGCACAACGTTCGGTCCCGCGTTCGGCAGCGTGGAGTTGCAGCGGACGATCGCCAACGCAAACTATAGCGCGCTGGAGGCCACGCTCAATCACCGGGCTCACGGGCTCGATCTGCTTGCCAGCTACACCTATGCGAAATCGATCGATCAATCGGCGGGACTTCCCGAGCCCGTCAATCCCGTCAATCCGTCGCTCAGCCGAGGACTTTCCGCCTTCGACATGCGGCACAATTTTGTTGCGTCATTCCACTACACAATTCCACAACTCTCCTCCAAAGGTCTGCTCCATGCAATGGAGGGAGGATGGGGAGTGGCCGGCATCGCGCGCTTCACTACGG
>JBEKEP010000011.1:0-43154 GCA_050013775.1 Occallatibacter sp.
TGCTCGATCTCTTCGCGCGCCCGGAAGTGGAAGTAACCACGCTCTCCGTGCGCTGTCCGCCTGAGGAAATCACAAATCCCAGTGCTGTCAAAGTGGTCACGGCTCTCGATGGCCGCGCGCTCTACTTTTCGCGAGTGACGATTCCGTTCGATCGGGATCAGGTTGGGTTCACCGGCTATCGCAAGCACCTCGGCATCTACGCCTATCGCAAGGCCGCGCTCGACCGCTTCGCCGCCCGGCCGCCCTCGCCGCTTGAAAAGCTGGAGCGCCTGGAGCAGTTGCGGCTTCTCGAAAACGGCATCGCGATCTACGTTGCCGAAGCGCCCCGCGACACCATTGGCGTGGACACGGAAGAAGATTTGGAGCGCGCCGAAGCTCTGCTTAAGAAATCATTCGGAAACTGACGACTGCAAAGAGTTCCTTCGCGTTCATCGTATGTGCGGGGTCGGGGGGCGTAGCGATGCGTCTTCCTGATCCAGCGCCCGCAGCCACGCGCGCACGCTCGCGCGAAGGCCTTCGATTTCGATCCCTCCGTAAGCGGCGGGGAACGCGTCGAGCCGCCGCAATGCCGCGCGCAGCAGCGATGCGGTGCCAATAGAATTCTTTCGCTGGAGATGATGAAAGGCTGCCGTGATTTGAATCAGCGCCTGCAGAAATGTTTTCTCCGGCTCCTCGCACTTCAGCCAGACGCTTTCCCAATGCTCATGCGCGAGAAAAAACTCCCCGCTCCTGTAACATTGCAGCCCTTCCGCCAGCGCCCCGCAACTCCAGTCCAGCGGCGCGCTCAATCCTTGCCGACCTCCAGGATCTGGAAGGAATGCGGAATCATAGGCGCACGAGGCCCCCGCATGAATGCCGGCGGTCCACCTGCAGCCGGCGGCCCGCTTGCTGCAGGGGCGGTTCCTGCCGGCGGCGGAGTCGGAGTCGGCCCGTATTCGGCGGTGATCAGAAAAAGATTGCCCGTCTTCGTGTCGAGGGTGATCGTCTTCGCGCGTGCCGGCGTTAACACCGTCTGCTCCACCGCGAAGTCAGTCGGCGAATTCTCCTTGATCACTGTCAGCGTGCCATCGCCCTGTGAGCTGAACGCTTCCATGGTTTCGGGATTGAACGTGACGCCGTCGCATCCCACGCCCGTCGGCAGGTCGGTGAGGATGTGCCCGTCGGCAGCCGACAAAATGATCATGTTGTTCTTTTCGCGGCAGGCAGCAAACAGAATTCCGTTGTTCGCATCCAGTGCCAGGCCCGCGCATCCGCCGCCGCGACTCGAGAGGTCATAGCGGCCGACCATTTTCATTGTTTCCGCATCGACGACGGCAATCGCGGCTTTGTCTTCAATGTCGACGTAGATTTTGCCGTGGCCGTCCGTCGCGGCCTGCTCCGGCGCGCCGCCGATGTCGATGGTGCCAAGAATCGAGCCATCCTTATCGTCGAGCACCGTAATGTTGGGCGCAGAGTGGCTGAGGATGTAGAAGTGGTGATTGTAGGGGTCGTTCAGGTAGCCGTCGGGATTGCCCTGGACATCGATCTTCTTGATGATCGCGAAGGTCTTCGAGTCAAACATCGTCACCGGCTTCGACGTCGCGAATCCATGCCCCGTGGCCGTATCCACTGCCCCACCGTGACCGCTCACGCCCTGGAGGTCGCCCACCTGAGCCAGCGTGTCCAGGTTGAAGACGCCGATATGGCCGCCCTGCCCGGAACGCGCTACGTAAAGGGTGCGGCCGTCGGAGTCGGCCGTCACGTAGTCGAATCCGCCGTCGCCGCCGACGAGCTGGATTTTCTGCACCTTGTAAGGGCCGCTGGCCTGCGCGCAGGCCAATGCGGAAACTGAAAAGAGGGCGGCAAGCGCCGCGATGACGATCGGGTTGCGTGACATGGTAATGCCTCCGTCGATGACCTCGGCTTGACGCCTGGCCATGGGAGCTCTTCCGGGCCAGGCGAAGCGCGATTTCTTATGCAGAACGAGGATACACGCTGGGGTGCGCCCATTGTGTCAATGCCGGATGGAAAACCCCAGGGCGCGTTCGGCGCGCCATGGCTCTGTCGCGGACTCCCGGCGGAAACGGAATTGCGCGCAAGAATCGGAGTGCGCGCGAAACGGCGATCGGCGACTATCATTCTCATGAGCACTGCTTCGCAAATCGTAACCCAATTCGTCACTGTTTCCACGATGCCCAGGATCGTCATGCCGCAACCCGCAAAACCGGCGCCCGTCGTTGTTGATGCTGCGTGGGCGGAGTCCGCGTGGAAGCAACTCGCCGCACGCGACCCGCAGGCGCGCTTCTTCTATGGCGTCGCAACCACGGGCGTCTTCTGTCGACCCTCTTGCTCGAGCCGCCGCCCGCTCCGCGCGAACGTGCGCTTCTTTCGCACTGCGGCCGAGGCAGAGGCCGCCGGCTTTCGCGCCTGCAAACGTTGCCGTCCTTCGACGGTGTCGAGCGCCACTACGTGGATTAGCTCTTTGGACGAGATTCGTCGCTACATTGAGGCACACCTCGACCGCCGCGTGCGCCTTGAAGAGCTGGGTCGCGTGGCTCACTTGAGTCCCTTCACCGTGCAGCGGCTCTTCAAGCGCGAGATGGGCGTGAGTCCCCTCGAATATCAGCGAGCGCTGCGTGCATCGCGGCTGCGCGGAGCGCTCAAGCAGGGAGGTACCGTGACGGATGCCATTTACAACGCGGGCTTCAGCTCCAGCAGCCGCGCTTATGAAGCGAATCAGCTCGGCATGACGCCGCAACGCTTTGCCCTGGGCGGCAAAGGTGAGCAGATCCGGCACGCGTCGGCACCCACGCCGTTTGGGTGGATGATTGTCGGCGCTACAGATCGCGGCCTCTGCTGGCTCTCGCTCGCGGAAACCAAAACCGAAGCCGAGAAGACCCTCCGCGCTGAATTTCCCGAGGCCACGCTGCGCAGAGATCCGAAGCTTGCGCGCTGGATCGATGCCGCGATCGAGAGCGTTAGCGAAGGCACGGATCTAGTCCAAAAGGCTGCCGCACCGCAGGTGCTGGATCTTCGCGGCACCGTCTTCCAATTGCGCGTGTGGCAGGCGCTGCGGCAGATTCCCCGCGGCGAGACGCGCACGTATAGCCAGTTGGCGCGAGAGATGGGTATTCCGAAATCCACCCGCGCCGTGGCCCGCGCCTGCGCCGTCAATCGCGTGGCCATCGTCGTCCCGTGCCATCGCGTGGTGGGGGCGAGCGGCTCGCTCACCGGTTACCGCTGGGGCGTGGAGCGCAAACAGCAGATCCTCGACGCCGAGCAGGGATAGTTAGAAGGGCCAGCTCTTTGCGTGGTTTGGCGTGCGATAGACTAGGCGTCTGATTGTGCAATGGAGGCGGGGATGACAGAAAAACATACGGTTGAAGTTCCTGGGTTGAAGGCCATTGGACCCTATTCGCAGGCGGTGCGCGCTGCTGGGCTGCTCTTTGTGTCGGGCCAGCCGGGCGTGAACCCTGCGACAGGCGAGGCCGCTGGACCGACGCTCGAGGAGCAGGCGCGACAGGCGTTCAAGAACCTCGATTTGGTCCTCCGAACCGGGGGCAGCCGCATGGACCTGGTCGTGAACACGACGTTTCTCGTGGCCGATATCTCGCAGTTTGCGGCGGTAAACCAACTCTTCGCGGAGTATTTTCCCGCCAGCCCTCCTGCGCGCATGACGATGCAGGTTCCGCTTCCGAAGGGACTGCTGATCTCGATCGGTTGCGTGGCCGCGCTCGCCGATTAAACGACATTGACCGTTCCGCGCAAGCCACGCCTACATTGAATGGGGTACATCTCCCATCCTCCCGCGCAGAATCCGGCGAAAGGATGGGACGGCACTGGGTTACAAACGTAATCCACCCGCCGCATGGATCGTCTGGCCGTTCACCCAGGTCGATTCGTCCGAAGCCAGGAACGCGGCGATCGAAGCGATGTCCTGCGGCTGGCCGATGCGGCCAAGCGGCGTGCGCTGCACGGCTTCTTTCTCGAAGTCGCTGCCTATGAAACCTGCGGCCTGAACGCCTTCCGTCACGATCATTCCGGGACTGAGCGAATTTACGCGAATCTTTTTCGGGCCAAGCTCCTGCGCCAGCGCCGCGCTCGCTGAGTCCACTGCGCCCTTGGTGGCGCTGTACACCGCGCCGCCGCCGATTCCATCAGCTGCAACGGAGCTGATGTTGATCACGCTGCCGCCCTTGGGATTGAAGCGCGCTACCGCTTCCTTGGTCGTCAAAAGCAGGCCCAGCACATTCAGGTTGAACATTTTGTTAAAGTGCGCGGGCGAAATCTGCTCCAGCGGCCCGAACTCATAGACTCCGGCGTTGTTCACCAGGATGTCGATAGGGCCGAGCTGGTCGGCGACGGTTTTGACGAAGGGGCCGATGGCATCGGGGTTGGAGAGATCCGCCTGCACTGCGATGGCCTTGCCGCCCGCAGCCTTGACCTCCGCAACCACTTTTTCCGCGCCCGCCTTGCTGCCCGAGTAGTTGACTGCGACGGCAGCGCCGCGCGCCGCCAATTCAAGGGCAATGGCCGCGCCAATGCCCTTCGATGCGCCGGTTACCAGCGCCACTTTGCTTTGAAGGTTCTTCATAACTCATCTCCCGGTTTCGAATGTCATCCGTTCGACATTTCGACAACTGTCGAATTGATTAGCGGAACCGCGGAAACGATTCAAAGTCATTGTGGAAATGTTTGGATGAAGGGTCAGCGGCCTGCGCAGTTGGTGGCTTCGAGAGCCTGCAAACTCGCGGCCACGGACTCCAGAACTCCAGGCCGCAGTGTGAGATACGCGAATTTGCCTTCGCGGCGAATGTCGATGAGGCCGGCCGTTTCGAGTTCCTTGATGTGGTGCGAAAGCGTCGCCGCCGAAATGGGCAGCACGGACAGCGCCTGCGAGCAGCCTAACGGGCATCCGGCTTTGGCAATCTGCAGCAATAGCTCAAACCGGTGCGGATCGGCGAGCGCCTTGAAGATGGCGGTCTGGCGCGCGCGGGTCAGGCGGGTTGATTTAGCTGGTCTTGCGACGTTCGTGGCGGCGGGCATGTCGTTTGCCTCTTGTCATTCGATGCTACGACACAAAGGCTCGACTGCGAACACGCCGATTGGTTCCCCGATCAGGGAATCGCAACCAAAAGGCCGCCGGTGATGCCTACGGATTGTTCGTGTCCGCGCATGAAGTTGTAATCGTAGCTGGGCTCGAAGTACCAGCCGAACTTGTGTTTTCCGGTGGGCCAGAACATAAAGTCGAGCGCGGCTTCGCCGGCAATGGAGTTGGGCTTGGAACCGGCTTCATTGGAGTGCACCCACTCGGGACCGATACCTGCCATGAACTCGGCTTTGCGCGAGAGGGTCCAGGGCTTCTTGAAAATGACGTCGGTATCCCACTCGGTGGAGCGGGAGCGGAAGAGCGGCGTCGTGCCAGCCTCGATCTCGAGCCAGTTCTCGATCGGCGTGACTTCGAACGCGAATGAAGGGCCGTAGCTCGATGTGCCGTCTTTGGGGTTGACGCTCGCGGCAGCGCCGAACTCGAGGATGGCCGCAGGATCCTTGTCCGGCGATTGAGAGAGCGCCGGAAGGGTTGCGAAGAGAACAAGAGTCAGAACCACGGATCTCATGAGTTGCCGGATTCACTCCATTTAGAAGTTACGCGGATTTGTCCGCAATCGCCAGCAGCGTTTGGAACTGCGGCGCATCCGCATCCTTGTCCACAATCGCGGTCTCCACGTTGGTGAAGCCTGCGCTTTCCAGCATGGCTTCCAGTTCCGCTTCGCTGAAGCCGAGCCATTCGTCGGCGTACATCTCGCGCGCCTCTTCAAAGCGGTGCTTGAGCAGGTCGAGCACGACGATGCGGCCGCCGGGCACGAGAATGCGCGCGGCTTCGGCCAGCGCGCGCTCGGGATGCAGCGCATGGTGCAGCGACTGCGAGAAGAACACGAGATCCACCTCGCCCGCGCCGATGGGAATCTCTTCCATGTCGCCCTGCCGGTACTCCACATTTTTCACGCCGTGGCGCGCGGCTTGTTCGCGGCCCACCTCGATCATCCGTGCCGAAGTATCAACCGCAATCACGCGCGAGGCTCGCTGGGAAAGCAAGAGAGCGAAGCTACCCTCGCCGGCACCCAGGTCGGCTATGGTGAGGGGCGGCATCAATCGCAGCAGGGCCTCGGCCATGCTCTTCCACGATTTGCCCGGCACGTAATCCTTGCCCAACCGCCCGGCTACGCTGTCGAAGAACGCGCGCATCTTGTCCTGGCGCTTCTTGAGCACGCGGCGCATGGCGCCCTGGTCGGACGCGAACTCTGGAATCTCCTTTTCGGCATCGGCAAGAATCTCGTCCAAAACGCTGCCCCACGCAGTGGTGGGACGATAGAGATTGCTCTTGCCGGTCCGCCGGTCTTCCACCAGCTCGGCCTGCTTGAGCTGCGAAAGATGCGTGGAAATGGTGCTCTGGCCCATCGCGAGGATTTCCTGCAGCTCGGCGACCGACAGTTCTTCGCCCTTTAAAAGCAATAGGATACGAAGCCGGTTGGGATCGGCGACGACCTTTAACGTTTTGATGATTGACGGCATGAGCGAATTCTGCTACATATCAACATATCACGATACGACGATAAAAGGAGAAGAGAATGGCAACCGCAACCCTCGAAGGCACGAAAACCGGCACGCCTGGACCCGACTTTAAAGTGGCCGACCTCGGCTTGGCCGATTGGGGCCGCAAAGAGATCATCATCGCCGAGCAGGAGATGCCGGGCCTGATGGCGATCCGCAACAAATTTGCGGCGGAGAAGCCATTGGCTGGCGTGCGCGTCACCGGCTCGCTGCACATGACCATCCAGACAGCGGTGCTGATTGAGACGCTGGTGAGCCTGGGCGCGGAAGTGCGCTGGGCCAGCTGCAACATCTTTTCCACGCAGGATCACGCCGCCGCCGCGATTGCCGCCGCGGGCGTGCCCGTCTTCGCATGGAAGGGCGAAAGCCTCGAGGACTACTGGGAGTGCACGTATCGCGCGCTCACGCACAAGGGCGGGCTCGGCCCGCAGCTCATCGTGGACGATGGCGGCGACGCCACGCTGCTCATCCACAAGGGCTATGAGCTCGAGAACGGCGATCGCTGGGTCGACACCGCTTCAGGCAATCACGAGGAGCAGGTGATCAAGGACCTGCTCAAGAAAGTTTTCGCCGAAGACAAGCAGCATTGGCATAACGTGGTCAAGGATTGGCGCGGCGTCTCAGAAGAGACCACGACGGGCGTGCACCGTCTCTACAAGATGATGGAGCAGGGCAAGCTGCTGGTTCCGGCCATCAATGTCAATGACTCCGTGACCAAGTCGAAGTTCGACAATCTCTACGGTTGCCGCGAGTCGCTGGCTGATGGAATCAAGCGCGCCACCGACGTGATGGTGGCGGGCAAGGTTGCGGTCATCTGCGGCTACGGCGACGTGGGCAAGGGCTCCTCTCATTCTTTGCGCGGCATGGGCGCGCGCGTGGTGGTCACGGAGATCGACCCCATCAACGCGCTGCAGGCGGCGATGGAGGGCTTCGAAGTGACCACGTTGGAAGACACGCTGGGCCGCGGCGACATTTACGTAAGCTGCACCGGCAACACCGACATCATCACCTTCGAGCACATGGCGAAGATGAAGGACCAGGCCATCGTATGCAACATCGGCCACTTCGACAATGAAATTCAAATTGACCGGCTGAACGAGGCGCCCGGCGTGACGCGGATCAACATCAAGCCGCAAGTGGACAAGTACGTCTTTCCTGACGGCCACGCGATCTTCATCCTCGCCGAGGGACGCCTGGTGAACCTGGGCTGCGCCACCGGCCACCCGAGCTTTGTGATGTCGAACAGCTTCGCCAACCAGACGCTGGCGCAACTCGATCTGTGGACGAACCGCGACAGCTACAAGCCGCAAGTCTACGTGCTGCCCAAAAAGCTGGACGAAGAGGTTGCTCGGTTGCACCTTGAGAAGATCGGCGTCAAGCTGACCAAGCTCTCGCAGAAGCAGGCCGACTACATCGGCGTTTCGGTGGATGGACCGTACAAGGCGGACCACTACAGATACTAGGTTTCAGGTTCCAGGTGTCAGGTTTCATCACGTTCCCGATACGAGGCCTTCAAGCCGGGCGCGCGGAAGACTGACACCTGACACCTGACCTCTGCTCCCTGAACTTTATGCCTTCACCTCTCACATTTTCGTTCGAGCTGGGCCCGCCGCGGACGCCGGAAGCGGCGGCCAAGCTGCCTGCTGTTATCGAACGCCTCGCCGCACTGAAGCCGGATTTCTTCTCGGTCACCTACGGCGCCGGAGGCTCCACGCAGGAAGGCACCTACAAGACCATCATGACCGTAGTCGAGCATACCGGCATTGAGGCCGCGCCGCACCTGACTTGCGTCGGCTCGACACGCGCTCATATCGCCGAACTTCTTCAGCGTTACCGCGAAGCGGGCGTCAAGCGCATCGTGGCGCTGCGCGGCGATTTGCCGGCCACGGCGCTCAGTCCCGCTGCGCCCGGCGAATTCCACTACGCGAACGAACTGGTCAGCTTCATCCGCAAGACCCACGGCGACGCCTTCAAGATCGAAGTCGCCGCGTACCCCGAGATGCATCCGCAGGCCGCGAGCCCCGCTGAGGACTTCGAGAATTTTCGGCGCAAAGTGGAAGCCGGCGCCGACGCGGCGCTCACCCAGCTCTTCTACAACGCCGACGCGTATTTCGATTTTCTGGAACGCTGCTCCAAAGCCAACATAAAAATTCCCATCGTGCCCGGTATCATGCCCATCACGAGCTACGCCAATACCATGCGCTTCTGCAACGGCTGCGGCGCCGACATGCCGCGCTGGGTGCGCCTGCGGCTTGAGGAACTGGAGCAAGACAAGACGGCACTGGTCGACTTCGGCGTCGGCGTGGTGACGCGCCTGTGCGAAACGCTGCTACGCGGCGGCGCGCCCGGACTGCACTTCTACACCATCAATCAAGCCGGCCCCGCCTTGCGACTCTGGGAGAATCTCGGCTTGCCGCGGAGTTAGCGAGGCAACTTCCAGTCTTCAGTTCGTAGTTCTTCGTTCACAGTTCCCAGTAAAAACCAGTGCGCGTTACAAACCGACGCGGATTTGCATCCCAGTTTCACAGAATCGCAGAGACTGTGAGCCTGTGAGGTTTTCCGGCGCATGTGATTGATTGTGGACCACTTCCATGCTTCACAGTTTCACAACTCGCCTTTGGACGGCATGACGGGCAGCTTCCGCACCCGAGTTCCAGGCTTCCAACTCGGGCTCAGGGAGGGGGAGGGGGGGTGGGGGGTAAGGAGTAGTAAACAGCCAACAGGAGATAGAAATGCTGGGAGCGCCGGACAAATTGTCTTGTCTTGAGGGCGGCTCATAGAACGATTGTGCGCCGGAACGGGGAAATTCTCTGCAAAAGCAATGAAGGTATTGGGGCTTTGGTTTCACCGGGTTGCGAAGAGCGGGGGGTTGACAACCGTGGGCCGTGGACTGTGGGGCGTGAATCGTGAATCGTCTTTAGCCGGTAGATGCCGGCGGTGGTGGTTCCCGGCTGAGAATAGGTCGGGGGTATGATCAGGTGTGCAAAGGGTGCCGTGATCGCGGCACCCGAAACGGTCCCTATCCCTGGCAGACAGTTTTTTCGCTCGAGGCGACCGGGCACGAGGTCAGCGAGAACGCGAATTCTAAAAATGCCCCATGGCGCATGAGTGCCAGGAATCCTTGCGGCGTTCTTCGGTGCAGCATTCTGCACCAGGGCTGGAATTGAGACGACTCTGATGGATAAGGACCTGAACCAGGCGGGCCGCCCGACGCAAGAGCGACCACTGCGTGGGATCATCACAACCCTCTTCGTGATTGTTTTTGTTCTCCTGGTTTTCCTTCTCGGAGTGACCATGGTGCATCACCGTTTCTTTCAAGGTGAGCGGGAGCACCGAAACGGGTCGGTTGGGCAATAGCGGGGAACGGAAACGCCGGCCGTGCGTGCAGTGTAATTTTTTGCGGGCGGTGTTGGGTCGGCTTGAAAAGGGCGTCCCTCAGGGGCTAAAGCCCCGCACATTTTTCTGCGTTTGCGGCACGCGACCCACCCACTGGGTGGGTTCCCCGGTCGTGCCCTGACACTTCGTGCCTTACAACGCATTCTCGCAGGCTATAAAGTCGTGCCATTTCGCAACGGCTGCGAATTCTCCCTCAGCCTAGCGGGCAGGCTGTGTCTCGCGGAGGCTTTGCTTCAAAACTGTTAGCCTTTCGTTAGGAGAGGGAGACGGGATGACGCACCATTGGATGTCGCTGATCGCGCAGTACAGCACGGTTGTGGGATTCTTGATCGGCCTGCCCATCGTGGCGGCCGCCTATTATGAATCCTTGAAGGTGCGGCAGGACGCGCGGCGCGAGCGCGAGGGAAGGCTGCACAGCCGCAACTGCCTGGAGTTCGTTGCCGGCGACGGAACCTGCATCAACCTGGTGCCGCTGGAAACTCTGCACTCGCTGCCGCGCGAGGGCGACGTGCTGATGCTGCCCGGCAACGGCGTCCACGACGGCGCGAAGTTTCTTCCCGGCGCCTACCTGGTGGAGTCGATCGAGCACATTTACACGCCGGCAGAGTACAAAGGTGCGCGTTCCTGCGAGGCGCGCCTGACCAAGGCCGTGGCGCATGTGACTTCGCTGAACCCGGCGCTGACGGCGTGAAAAAAACAGAGACCCAGGGGCCAAGGGCACAGGGATGTACTCGACGGGTTTTGTGGTGAGTTGAGATGGAGTTCAGTTTGTGCTATCCCCGGTCCCCAAATGCGAGGGACCGGGGGCATCCTCGGTGTGGTTTTCGGAGCTTCGAGACCGAGGCCACTAGCCCTATACTTATCTCAGAAGCGGAAATCACGACGCGGAACATTCGGACGGCTGACCACAAGACTCGGGCTTCAGCTCCCGGGAGGTGCGCTCCGCCGTCGCCCCGCCGCACTTCGCCGACATAAATCGCCCGTCCTTCAGCGTGGCGCCAGCACCAGTGGGAACACCGTCTGCCCCGGAGGCAGCATCGGCAGCGGCGATAGCACATCGTCCTTCCACCCTTCATCGAAGACATTCACCCGCCTGTCCGTCATCGGCACACCCAGAAACTGCGAGTAGAGCGTCAAAGGATAAGTCTGCGAAAAGTTCGTGAAATCCGGCGCCAGCTTGGCTGAATACATGCAATGGTAGAGCCACCCCACCATGTAATCCGCCGCATCCTGCTGCGAGAACGTATACTTCCCCGCCCCCGAATTTGGCCCGTACTCGCTGGTGTGCGCATTGTTCGCCTGCACCCCATACGCCGCCGCCTCCAGAAAAATCTGCGAGATCGCCGGCAGCTGGTCCAGCGGCGTCGACTGATTCGCCTGCGGCAAATACAAAACGCGTGCCGTCGTCATCGAAGCCGGATCCACCGCCTGCGTGCTCCAGTACGGAACATGCGCGCTCAGGCAAGCATTCATCGCCTTGTTCAGCGCTGCGACGTTCGGCTCCGCAGACGGCTGCGTCCCACCCCCGGTTGGCGTGGTGGGAGTACGCGTGATCCCCTTCGACCCGGACGGCTGCGTAGGAGTTTGCTGCGTGCCCGCAGGGGGAACGTAAGGCGTTCCCGGTGCCTGGGATGTTCCCGGCCCCCCTCCGTTGGTCGTCCCGGGCGTGCCGTCTGGTCCGGTGCTCACGCCTCCCTGGATAGGCGGGTTTGAGCCGCTGCCAGGCGTGCCGCCCGTCTGACTTCCGGGGCTGTTCCCCCCCGCCGCCGGCGTACCGTTCGAGCCATTCAGGGCGTCGGCCAGATTGCACTGCGCGAACTCCGTGCGGGCCGTGCCAAGGAGCTTCTGCGCGTCTGCCTGTGCTGCCGAGTTGCCCTGCTGCGAGATCTCGATCCTGTGGCTACGCTCCGCGTCACCGATCGCGGCGCTCAAATGCGCGGCGCACGCGGGCAAAACCTGGCGCTGCTGTTGGGTGAGAGTGTTGCCCTCGGCGGCCATGCTGTTATCCCATTGCTGCCAGGCCGCGTCGGCGTCCGGCCAATGGTCGGTTTTCGCGTCGTAGCCGGAACTGGGATCGGCGATGATCTCCGCCGCGAGGTTGTAGAGTTTCTGCACCGCTTGCGCCGGGGTTTCCGCAGTTGCTCCGCTCTCATACACGTCACCGGGGATTTGCGGTTGCTGCGCGAACGCGAAGCACGCGAAACCGAGCAAAGAACCCAGAGCCAATCGGCGCATGAGTACCTCCTGACAAAGTAGCAAGTGCGATAAGGGGGAAGCCTTCGCCTGGATAAGGCAGAATCATAGCCTCAAAAAAGGGTCAGGGGCAAGCTCAACCTGCGGAGGTCGGTGCGTTCCTACCCTTTCCGCAGAGCAAGCGAAAAGGATGGCGTAGCTGCCGCGATGGTTCGCGGAGGCAGCTAACTTCACTTGCGGCCGCTGGCGCGATGCCACAATCGCCAGAGCGCGTTGTGCAGTAATCGTGTCTGCTCGGCCTTGAGCGCCTGGTACGAGCGCTCCACGTAGACATCGAACTCCGGCGGCCAGCCGATCATGGAACGCCGCTCAGTGTAATCGTCTTCGGCCCACTTCTGGAGCAGCGCCTTGTAACCGACGACATGCGTCACGAAATCGAGCAGGCACTGCGGCATCTGCTCCTCGACGATCAGGTGCGCGTTCTCAATGATGATCTTCTCGCGCACGTCGTTCAGCGGCATGAAGATGGACTTCATCCACAGCACCCACTCCTTCAGATCCTCGTCCCGAATGGGATGGCACTGGGTTTTGCCCTGCTTGGCGAGCAGCGCCTTGTAGGCGATGTTGCCGGCGACGGTGGCCACGTAGAGGGGACCGTAAAAATCGTTCAGGCGTTGATTCACGAGACGCAGCCGATCGGCGCGCCGCGCCATCACGCGGCTGCTCCAGAAGGTGACCAGGTAGCCGGCAAACGCCAGAACGATAGTGAAGACGACCGCGTTTTGCGGCCCATTCAGCTGAAAGAAGGACGCATCATCCATTGCAGAGCCAACCCTTCGCGGAAAAGTATACCCGCGCGGAGGCGGGGCGGACTGTGACGGCGGCGCTGGTGCTCGGCGCGCAGGGGCTAAAGCCCCTCAATCGTTTATCGGCGAATTACGGCACGACTAAAGTCGTGCCCTGACACTTCGTGCCTTACGATGCGTTTTTCGTAGTGGACTGTCGATTTGCGCGGGCGTGGACGCCCCCGCTACAGCCAGTCTGGAGACCGGCGCTACATCACTTGGCGTGATGGACGGGAACGGCTTTGGCTTGCGCCGGAACCACCTGGATCTCAAAGAGCCTGGGCCACAGCTTGCCGGTGACGAAGAGGCGGTCGTGCACGGGGTCGTAGGCGATGCCGTTAAGCACCGCTTCGGGATCGGAGACTTCGCCGGGCTGAAGCAGGCCGGAGAGATCGATCCAGCCAAGCACGCGGCCCGTTACGGGCGAGATCCGCACAATGCGGTCGGTGTGCCACACGTTGGCGTAGATCTGGCCGTGAATGTATTCAAGCTCGTTGAGTTGGTCGATCGGCTTGCCGTGATCGCTGACGTAAATGTGCCGCACCTCGCGAAATGTGGCGGGGTCGAAGAAACGAATCTCCGCGGTGCCGTCGCTCAGGATCAGGTTTTTGCCATCGGCGGTGAGCCCCCATCCGTCGCAGTCGTAGTGCAAGGTGCGCAGCACGCGGAAGCTGAAGCGGTCGTAGACGAAGGCAACGTGCGACTGCCAGGTGAGCTGCACCAGCGTACTGCCCCACGCGGCAAGGCCCTCGGCAAAGTACTGCTGCGGCACCGGCGCGGATTGCAGCACGCGCCCGGTGGCGAGATCGTCCATGCGCAGCGAGGAGCGCCCGTTGAGGCCGGTGCTCTCGTAGAGATGCCCGTCCAGATAGATGAGGCCCTGGGTGTAGGCGCGGGGATCATGCGGATAGGTGTGGACGATGCGATAGGAATCGTCGGCGCGGGCCGCGGAGATCGCAGCCGCAAGAGCGAAGAGTATGAGAGCGCGACGGAGGGAAGTGAGATGCATCGGCAGTGTCAAAACGGTGGTGCGCCTTAGTCGGCCGGTCCGGCGTCGATGGCCACGGTGAATTCCACCGCCGGATTGCTGGTGAGCTGGGTGTCCATGAGCAATACGGTGCGCACTTCGCCTCCGGTCAACACCATGGGCGTGTACGCGTACTGCGGCGTGACCACGCCGGTGGGCGTAATCACCATGGTCACGGTCTGCGAAGTAAAGCTGATGTATCCGGCGGTCGCGCCCACGGGCAGATCGGTGACGATGGGAATGGTGTTTGCCATGGTGGTTCCGGCCGGCACCATGTAGACGTCCACTGCGCCCGTCTTGGCTGCCTGGTTGAGAAAACGGAAAGCCGAATGGCCCTGCGCTGCAACAATCTGCTGATCCTCGAGGATAGTCACCAGGTACCCGTTGGGCGCGGCGCCATTGTCGGTGAGAAATACGGAGTGCTGATGGCCGGGCAGCAGGGTGCCGCTGGTATCCACGATCGTGGCGCCGCCGGTGGCGGCGGTGATGTCAATGGGCGCGGCGATGTTGGCCGGGAGAGTGCCGTAGGGAGTGATGGTGCCCTGGCCGATGTTCGATGCCAGCAGATCGCCTTCCACGTTCACGTTGATGGCAGGTGCGATGTAGGAAGCGTCAATTACGCGGACCAGGCTGGGCTGCACGTAGGTGGCCACGTTTTCGCAGGCGGAGAGCGCCAAGGCGGCAGCCAGCGAAGCGGCCGCTACCGCGCACAGCCGGAACCACGCCGGCCGCGGTGAACCTTGCATGCATTTTGCGATCCGGCCCATCAGGATGGTGGTCTTCATCTGCTTCGCTTCAAATACCTTCCCATGGTACAGCCAAGGATCGAAATGAGTTTACGACTTTTTCGTTATCCCGAACTGCAGGAATCGATGTCGCTCCGACGCGGGCGTGGAAGACCGGACGCTAATTGTCCGGCACGATGGATTGAGTCCGTGCTTTCCCGGTCTTTCCGCGGGTACGAGGAAAAGATGCGACAACCAGCTACGCCACCAACAGGCCTACTCTCCGCTGTGGAAGCGCCCGAATGCGCGGGCGGCAAAGAGAGACATGATAAGAATTCCCGCGCCCACAGTGGCGACATGCCAGAGATTGTGGATGCTGAAAGCACCGATTTGGACGATGAGCCAATAGGCCGCTGCGAGATTGAAGAATCCCCACCATACGTTAACGACCGGTGAGGACAGGCCCTCGCCTGGAGGCTTCGCAAAAGGGCTTTGGAAAGAACGCCCCGAGACTCCGTTCATTAGATGCGGCAGAGAATTGGCAAAGAAAGCGCCGCCAAAGAAGTAAGCGAGAAAGTCGTACCAATGCATGATGGCTCCGCTCGGTTCAACGAGCAAATGGTAGCAGACCCTAACTTGCGCCCAGGTAGATGAAGCGCGCCAGAAACAGCGCGGCCATGAGGTAAAGCAGCCAGTCCCGGAGGCGGGCCTTGCCGGCAAACAGGTGCAGGACTGCCCAGGCGATGATGCCGAAGCCGAGACCGTTGGCGATGGAGTAGGTAAAAGGGATGAGCACCAGGGTGAGAAATGCGGGAACGGCTACCAGAGGGTCGAGCCACTGGATTTCAGTAATGGCCGCCAGCATCATGGAGCCAACCAGGATGAGTGCAGGCGCGGTGGCAGCCTGAGGCACGATGCCGATGAACGGCGCAGCGACGACGGCGCACAAAAACAGGAGGCCGGTGACGATGGCCGTCACGCCGGACCGTCCGCCGGCCGCTACGCCCGCCGTCGACTCCACGTAGCTGGTGACAGTGGAGGTTCCGACCAGCGAGCCGAAGACCGTGGCCGTGGCGTCGGTAAACAGAATCCGGTTGAGACGGGGAATGGAGTAGTCGGGAGCAATGAGCCCGGCGCGCTTGGTGACGGCGACAAGCGTGCCCAGGTTGTCGAACAGGTCCACGAAGAAGAAGACGAAGATGATTTCGAGCAGGCCCTTGTTGACTGCGCCGCGAATGTTCAGTTGCAGCGCGGTTTGGGTGAGTGCACGGATGCCTCCCACGGATGGCGTCCAGTGCACGAGGTGCAGCGGCCAGGCCAGGGCTGTGACCGCGAGGACACCGATGAGGATGGAGCCTTTTACCTTGCGGAATTCGAGGGCCACCATGAGAAGGAGGCCGAAGAGCGCGAGATACGCCGTGGGATTGCGAATGTTGCCCATGCCGACCAGGGTGTTGGGGTCGCGAATAACGAGGCCGGCGTGCTGAAAACCGATGAATGCGATGAAGAGCCCGATGCCGCCTGCGACCGCCGCGTAAAGCTGGTGCGGAATGGCGCGCAGAATCATCTGCCGGATGCCGACCGCGGTGATGGCCAGAAAAATGATGCCGGAAAGAAACACCGCGCCCAGCGCCGTTTGCCACGGCACGTGCATCTTGATGCAAACCGTGTAGGTGAAGTAGGCGTTCAGGCCCATGCCCGGCGCCAAAGCGATGGGATAGCGGGCAATGATGCCCATCAAGATGGAGCCGAAGGCCGCTGAAAGGCAGGTGGCCGCGGTCACGGCAGGCAAGGGAACTCCCGCATCGGCCAGGATGGCTGGATTCACCAGCACGATATAGGCCATGGTCAGGAAGGTAGTGACGCCGGCCAGAATCTCGGTGCGCCAGTTGGTTCCCAGACGGGCAAATTCAAAGTAGGCTTCGAGTCGCTTGCGCATAGGCGGGTTCTAGCTAGCAAAACACACTTGGACCCAAAAACAAAATCTATGAGGGGTCAGTAGCGAGTGGATTCGCGCCTATAAGAGTTCGTGCTGTCCCACCCTTTAGCTCGAGGGCCGGCGAAAGGAAGGGGCACGGGATGTTTGTGCTGAGTTGAGAGGTTCGGCTTGGGGTTCGCGCTTTCCCACATCTCAGAAATGAGATCTCCACCCCACGGACCTGGACCCGTCCGTGGGGCCCCGGTCGTGGGGCACCCATTTTCTTGCTGAATTGGATGAGCGAAAGCGGGGCTTCATGCGCACGCGGTGCTTACGGCGCTTTGCACGGGCCGTAGTCTTTGCCGATCTGCGTCACCGAGAACTCTTCGTTTCCGGCACTGTCTTTTTGTTTTTTGTACTTTTTGCCCTTTACCTTCACGACGTCTCCCACCTTCACGCTGGCCGTGGTTCCTGAAAGTGCGTACGTCTTCTGGTCACCGTCGTTGTGCAGCAGCATTCCGCCGGGACCGGCGGTGACGCAGCCTTTGAGTGTGGGGTGTGCATTGTGTACAAGAATGACGGTGACGACCGTAATGGCCACGGCGCTGCCGACGGCAATGCCAATCGCCTGACCCGGCGTGATACTCGTCCCAGGAATGTCGGGTCCGAAAAATTGCGCGTTAGCTCTGCCCAGTAGCAGCGAACTCAAAATGACAAGCGCCGCAATTTCCCTTCGGTACCGCATACACAACCTCCCACGAGCGATCGTTCAGAATAAGAGCGATATTTCGAAAGTCCGGGAAAGTGTGCGGCACCTGGAGGATTTCTGTGAGGCTTGCGCCGCCGTTCATCGCCGTCAAGAAAAATCAGTAGAAACCCGAAGTATCCGCGCTCAGTGAATCAGGTAGGGCTGGATCTTGCCGTAAATCTCGTCGGAGGAGTTCTTCACCTGGTTGACGATGTTGAGCAGATAGGTGGCGTCGGCCACGCGCATCGAGCCGTCGATGCGCACCGACAGGTCGTCATCGCCGTCGAAGCCGATCTTCACCTGGTCATATTCGTGATTGGCCTTGAGCAGGATGTAGCGGAAATCGGCCGTCGTGGGCATCGTCGCCTTCGGGGTCACCGTGACAAAGACGACCAGATCGCTGTCCTCGTCGCCTCCCACAGCCAGGACGACTTTGATGTCCTTCAGGTTTGTGCCGGTGAAGTGAATGGTGAAGACCGTTGGTGAGGTCGTGGCACCGTAGCTGAGGTTGTCTGCCTTCATGAGGCTGACCAGTTTATCCGCCTTTTGGGCAGGGGTTTGGGCATGGAGCGGCGGAGCCACCGCAAACAGCGCGGCTGACAGCAGAACCAGGAAAGCTGCAATTGGCATGGGCCGGAACTTCATTGCGAACACCTCGAGTGTGGATCGGCGGTAGATTGCAGGAAGTATACCCCGGACAAGGCATGCGCAGGAATAAGATTCTGGCGTCTTAGAGCAGCTTCGCGGCTTCCCTGACGAAATAGGTCACGATGAAGTCCGCGTCCGCGCGGCGGATTTCAGTTCGGCGATGGCAGCTCGGCAGAATCGATCACGATGACGTCAACCGGCTCTTTGGACGGTTCCAGCTTTAAGCCGAGCTGCTCTTGCAGAGCTGTAAATAAAGATGGAGCCGAGGGGTCCGGTTTCAGGCCGTTGTCGCCACTTGCGGGCGCCGCACTTGTGGCTGGGTCAGGCGTCCACTTGAGCGTAAAGTCGAAAGCGCTCTTCAGGCCGGTTTTATCGACAACAATCCGCCTGTCGATTTCAGGCAGGGCCGACAGGTCACCCGCGAGTGCCTTCATTGTCACGCCATTAGCCTTCCAATTTCCGGGAGGCCCATCTGCATCGGCGTATAAGTCTGGATTCGCGTTAGTCGAGAGTTTCATGTGGATTCCGCCTTTGGTTACGACAAGCACATCGACCGCAAGCAGCCTCGACTCGTGATGCATTTTCAGCCCGAACCGATCGGAGAGCAGTGCTTGAAGCATGGACTGCTCAATGTGAATCTGATTTTTCAGGTTCATTTTTGCGAAAGTGCGTGCCGTTTCTTCGTCACATTTGGCCGCGATGTCGAATTTTGCCGATCCAATCCACTTGGGCCCTCCAATGATTCGCTGATCCACATCAATGGAACTAAAGTCGTCGGCAAATTCAATCAGTTGTATGAGTGACATTGACTGTGCGGCAAACGAGCCTCCGGGATTCCAACCCAGGCCGCTGCGATCTGGATTCGCCCTGTTCGGGTCACTCGGCTTAACTGTCGCTATCGAGAAAGTAGGAGACGGGGAGGGGGCGGGCTGTGCGCCGCAAACCCGTGCGAGCGGAGCCAGGAGCGAGAAAACCGCAAAGATCAACCACAACGGACGGGGCATTCTCGATTGACGTTTCCAACCCTCTGCTGTCATCGGGTCCTGGTTGTTACTGAGACGTTCAATGAGCTAGCCGAGCAGTTTGGCGGCGTCTTTGGCGAAGTAGGTCACGATGAAGTCCGCGCCCGCGCGGCGGATGCCGAGGAGCGACTCGAGCATGGCGCGGTCATGATCCAGCCAGCCCTTCTCAAAGGCCGCGTGCAGCATGGAGTATTCGCCGGAAACCTGGTAGGCGCCGATGGGCACATCGACACGCTCGCGCGCCGCGCGCACCACGTCGAGGTAGGGCATGGCGGGCTTCATCAGAATCATGTCTGCGCCCTCCTCGATGTCGAGATCGATCTCGCGCATGGCCTCGCGGAGATTTGCTCCGTCCATTTGGTAGCTGCGCCTGTCGCCGAATTGCGGAGCGGAATCGGCGGCTTCGCGGAAGGGGCCGTAAAACGCCGAAGCAAACTTCGACGCATAGCTCAGGATGGGCGTCTGCTTGAGGCCTGCCGCATCGAGCGCTTTGCGGATGGCGCTCACGCGGCCGTCCATCATGTCGCTGGGAGCCACCACGTCTGCTCCGGCTTTGGCCTGGCTCACGGCGGTGCGCGCCAATAATTCGAGAGTCGGATCGTTATCCACATCGAATTCGTCGCCCGATTTCGTTACCACACCGCAATGTCCGTGGCTGGTGTACTCGCACAGGCACACGTCGGCAATGAGCACCAGTTTCTTGGACGCGGGCGATTGCTTGAGCGTGCGCAGCGCCTGCTGGACGATACCGTTTTCCTCCCACGCGCCGGTGCCCTGCTCGTCCTTGGTTTCAGGCAGACCGAAGAGCAGCAGCCCTCCGATACCTAACTGCGCGGCTTCCTCGGCCTCGCGCACCGCTTCATCCACGGAAAGGTTGAAGACGCCAGGCATGGAGCTGATGGGATTGCGTATACCCTTGCCGGGACAGATGAACAGGGGATATATGAGGTCGCCGGGCTCGAGACTGGTCTCGCGGACAAGATCTCGCAGCGGTTGGTTGCGCCGCATCCGCCGCATGCGCATTTCAGGAAAGCTCATGCCTTTGATTGTAGGACAGGTTTCAGGAATCAGCAGCGAGGGAGCAAGAGAGCGAGGAGTCGAGCCCGCAGGTCGCAGCGATTTGACTGAACCCTGACATCTGAAACCTGAACCCTGCTCTCACAGGCTGTCGTAGAGCGTTGAGTTTCTGTAGCCGAGCAGAATCACCAGCGAGGCAACGCCGAGCGCGGTTCCGAACGGGATTTTGAGCATGCAGATGACCGAGGCGATGATGGCCATGATGCGGCCCCACTGCGTGCGCTCGAGAAGGCCCCATCCCGCGATGGCGCAAACGATGGCGCGAAGAATGATCATCGCCAGAAAGAAGTGAATCGCGCCGGCCAGAAACCAGTCTGGGAACATGTGCTGGTTTTGTGCCCAGGGGCCAAAATCGCCGGATAGGAAGGCGTGCGCGAAGTGCAGTGCGGCGAGTCCCGCCAGGAGCGAGAGCCCCCCAAAGACGAGCCACAAGATGCCGAGCACGCGAACCTTGCTGGCGTAACGGTTCAATTCAAACTCAAAGCTGGGCGCTGGGAGAGCCGGCGGCGTTAACGGCACGGCCGGCCGGCCGCACTGCGTGCACGATTGCTTGCCCGTTTCGAGTTCCTGACCACATCCGCTGCAAAACATAGCGCCTCCTCGACTGTCGAGAGGGGATACGCAGGTCGAGGGCGGCGGGTTCCATGAAAGTGACGCGAGTGAAGGGGTGAAAGGAGTGAAGGAGTGAACCGTGGGCAGCTTCCAGAGGGTAGCCGCAGGTTTGTGGAACGTGGCCGCCGGCCAAAGGTATGCTCGGGACGAGGGAGACGCATGCCCCAGCCTCGTGTGTTCCTGACCGCGGAATGGAAGCAACTGCTGATGTTGAATTACGCGGTCGATCCGGCCCTGCTGCGGCCTTTCGTCCCTGCAGGCACGGAACTCGACAGTTTCGCAGGCCGGACCTATGTGAGCCTCGTCGGTTTTCAATTCAACGACACACGCGTGGCCGGTTTCGCGATTCCGTTTCATCGCTCATTTGAAGAGGTCAACATGCGCTTTTACGTGCGGCGCTCGGGGAAGCGCGGTGTCGTCTTCATTCGCGAGCTGGTTCCAAGGCTTGCGATTGCAGCCATGGCGCGGCTTTTCTATGGGGAGAAGTACTATCGCGTGCCGATGGCTCATCGAATTTCTACGGAGCCGGGAGAAACCGCGGTCGAGGCGGAATACTCGTGGGGCTCCGGGGCGCAACGATGCGCGATGCGGCTGAAGACCACTGGGGAGACATACCTTCCCGCTGAAGGCTCTCTGGGCCAGTTCATTACCGAGCACTACTGGGGCTATGCGGCGCAATCGGACGGCGGCTGCGTGGAATACGAGGTTCAGCACCCGCGCTGGATCGTGAGCGATGCCGTGAAAGTGAACTTTTCGGGCGAGGCCGCGCATTTTTATGGGCCTGCCTTTGGGAAGGTTCTGATGCGTCCGCCGGATTCGGCGTTTCTCGCCGAAGGATCCGCGGTCACAGTTTTGCGTGGGACGAGAATCAAATAGCCAATTCGCGGGAAAGTGATCGAGACGTCATTTCGCAGGGGCTAAAGCCCGCGTTGATCTTGCTGCGCGAACGGCACGACTAAAGTCGTGCCCTGACACTTCCAGCGGCACTTGAAGAGTTCTTTCGTCATCTGTTTGGCTCCGGCCCAGGCTTCAGTTGCCCGCCGCCCGGCACTTTCACCCACCGCTCCTCGTGACGGTTATCGTGCAGGACGTACGCGGTCACGCGCCCCTGTGGGTCCCGCTCGAAGGTCAGATGCACGGTGCGCGTGCCGGTTGTGTCGCCGGGGCGGAAAAACGAGTCGACCGCTTCGGCTTCCAGCCCGATCACCTCGCCACCTGAAGTCTTCTCAAAGAGCTGTTCCTCCGAGCGGTAGATGGTGGTCACACCGTGCGCGGTGGGTTCGCGATACTGACCGGCCAGGCTGTCGAGCTGCGCGTCGGTGAGCTTGATGGTGGGCGGGTGCAGCGGAATCATGAGGAACTCCGCCAGCGTCTCGGAAGCCTCTGGCGCGTGCTGCGCCAGCATCCATCGCGGCAAATCCGGCTCGTCGTAGGCGCGCGTCCAGCAATCGTGCAACAGGCCCTCGTAGAACCAGAAGCGGATGTTGCCGCCGGCCGCCTTGAAGGCGTCAAACATGAGCTGGCTCTGGCGCGGCAGGACGGTGGTATCCAGGCTGCCGTGGAAGAGCCACACCGGCGTGTGGCCGACCGCGCGCGCGTATTCGGCGGGCAGGGTATTAGCTTGCTGCCAGCGCTCCGGCTCGTAGCTCCAGAACACGCCGCCGGCGGCAATGGCGATAGCCGCCCAGCGACGCGGATGCGCTTTGGCCAGTTCCCATGCGCCGTACCCGCCCATGGAAAGGCCGGTCAGGTAGGTCCGCGCCGAGTCGCCGTGGAATTCGGCCGACTCCTGGTCGAGCGCGGCCATGGCCAACTCCAGCATGGCGGGATCGGTCCAGTGCGCGCTCAGTTGGCACTGCGGCATCACAATCACAAACGGCCAGCGCTCGGGATGGTTGCGCACCGCCTCGGCAACGCCGCTCTGCGTCTGCCACATGCCTTCGGAGCCGCGTGCGCCCACCCCGTGCAGAGAAAGGATGATGGGCCATTTCTTACCGTCGTCGCGCCGCCAATCTTCCGGCAGGTACACCTGAAAGCGATATGTGATGCCATGCAGCTCGATGCGGCGGTTCAGAAACCCCGTTTCCTGCGGCGCTTCCGGTTTCACTTCCGGCTTGGATGGGTGCGTCTTTTCCGGCGCGGCACGTCCCACGGCGGGCCATAACATGCTGGCCAGCACTGAGCAGGAAAAGAGGATTCGAAGTAGGCGGGGCATCCTGCCTTCATCATAACGATGATTTCCGGCAATCTGGCCGGGATTTTGCCGGGCCGGGGCCCATTTGCACCGCTTCCCGCACGCCCGAATCCGATTTCCCGGCCCCTGGCGCCGTTCCTTGCAGAATTCTTATGTTTTGCATGTCAGACTCGAACTTGCGATGCTGACAACAGTCATGACCACGCCCGAAGTCGGAGAAACCCTGGATCACTACCTCCTGGATGCGGAGGTTGCCCGCAGCGGCATGTCCACGCTGTTCCGCGCCACCGACTTGCGCAACGGCCGGACCGTGGCCGTAAAGGTGCCGCATCCGGAGATGGAAGCCGACCCCATTTTGATTGAGCGCTTCCGCCGCGAGGAGGAGATCGGCCAGGAGATTGACCACCCCGGCGTGGTGAAAACCTATGACGGCGAAAATCGCAGCCGCCCCTACATGGTGATCGAGTGGGTGGAGGGCCGATTGCTGCGCGACATCCTGAATGAAGAGCGGAAGCTGCCCATCGTTCGGGCCGTCGCGCTCACGATTTCCATTTGCGATGCCCTGGACAATCTGCACAAGCATGGCGTGGTGCACCGCGATCTGAAGCCGGAAAACATCATGGTGCTGGACGACGACCGCATCAAGATCATCGACTTCGGCATTGCCATGAAAGAAGACGCGCGCCGCATTACGCACACTTCGCTCACGCCCGCACTGGGCACGCCCGATTACATTTCGCCGGAGCAGGTGAAGGGCCAGCGCGGCGATCAGCGCAGCGACATCTACGCTCTGGGCGCCATGCTGTACGAGATGCTCACCGGACAGCCGCCTTTTACCGGGCCGAGTCCGCTGGTGGTTTTGAACGAGCGCGTGTTGGCCGATCCCACGCCAGCGCGCGAGCTTAACCCAGCGATTTCTCCGCAGTTGCAGGAGATCCTCGCACGCGCACTGGAGCGCGATCCGCGCCACCGTTACTCGACGGCCGTAGAGATGGCGTGGGAGCTGGAGCACCAGGAACTGGTGGGTGTGGACGACGGCGAGCGGCGGCCCTCGCTGCGCAGCCGGCTTTCTTTGAACGGCCCCAGGCTGGCGCTTTACGCCGGCATCGTGCTGGTTCCCATCGCGCTGTTCGTGGTGATGCTGCTGCTGGCGCGCAAGTAGCTGCGCGGTCATTCTCCTTTCCAATTTCTTCTGGCCGGATTTATACTCGCGGCAATCCGCCTTACGGTAGCGTGTGGCGGGGTGTAGCCTTTTGCCGAGGAGTGGCCGTAAACGCTCCTTCGCTTTTCGCTACCGGAGGCGCACATGACGCCCTTTCGAATCGCTGTCCTGCTTCTGGCTTTGCTTCCGGCACTGGCTCCGGCGCAACACAAGACGAAGAAGCCCATTGTTCCGGCGATCTTCAATCACGCGCAGTACGTCTACGTGGAAGCGATCGACGGACAGGAGTTCGATCCGTCGCTGTACCCGGAAGACCGGCAGGCCATTGCCGACGTGCAGGCCGCGCTGCAGCAATGGAACCGCTACTCGCTGACCACGCGGCGCAAGGACGCCGACATCGTGATTGTGGTGCGCAAAGGGCGGGTCGCGGAGGCCAAGGCCGGCGTCGTCATCGGCTCCAGCTCTGGCCCACAGGGAAACTCATCGCCGGGGCAGCCGCGCGGGCAGGCTGGGCCTGGCACGGGCATCGTAGCAGGGGGCGACATGGGCACGCCGGACGATTTGTTTGAGATTTGCCAACGCAACCCCGACGGCACGTTGAGCACTCCAATATGGATGCGCACATTCCCCGATGGCCTCGACGGACCAAAAGTGATGCTGTTTGAGCAATTCAAAAACGCCGTGGAGAAGGCCTATCCGATCCAGCCCGCGAACCAGCCTGCGAACCAGGCACCGAAGCCGTAGCTTCCGGGGCAATGCGGGATAAGGCCTGAGCGTTTGCGCTTTACCGGTAGGACTCGTCGCGGTGAATTACGAACTCGGGATAAGCGCCGCCGCCCAGTTCGTGCAGGTCCATGCCGATGCGCTCGCCGTCAGGATCGACGCGGAACGCGACTACGCGGTTGAGCCCGGCAAAGAGCAGATAGACGAGAGGCAGCACGATGCCGAGCAACGCGGCAATGCCCACGAGTTGCGCCGTGAGCTGACCGGCCTGGGGCGCAAAGAAGCCCGCGGCTACCAGCCCCCACAGCCCAGACGCGCCGTGCACGGCGATGGCGCCCGAGGGATCGTCGATGGAGATCGCCAGCTCCAGCACTTCCACCAGCAGTGGCGTAAAGAAGCCGGCCACGGCTCCGGCAAAGATGGCTTCCACCGGCGAGGCGAGCGCCGCGCAAGCGGTGGATGTGACCAGCCCGGCCAGCCAGCCGTTGGCGCAAAGACTCGCGTCCGGCTTGCCAAAGCGGACGCGCGTAACGGAGTAGGTGGCCACCAGCGCCGCCGCGGCCGAGAGCAATGTGTTGATGGCCGTTCCGGGCAGCGCCGTCAGCGGAGCGTGCAGCCAGATCACCGCCCCCGCGGCGTTCCAGGCCAGCCATCCCACCAGCGCCAGCAGGCAGCCGAACAGCACATAGACGGCATTGTGGCCGGGGATTGCAGTCGACAGGCCTTCGCGCGGGAATTTGCCTCTGCGCGGTCCGGCAATCCAGACCAGGGCTAACGCGGTCAGCCCTCCCAGCGCGTGCACGGTGGCCGCGCCGCCGCCATCCAGGAATCCCGCACCGAGCCCAAAGTTTGTGCCCAGCTGCGCGAGCCATCCACCGCCCCAAATCCAGTGCGCGACCAGAGGAAACACAAATCCGGCAAGCACGGCTGCCGACGCGCACCCGCCTGGGAGCCGCCAGCGGTCCGCGCCCGAGCCCCACGGAATCATTGCCGCCATAGCCACTGCCATGAATTCGAAAAGCAGTGCAAGCTGCGACTGCGGAGTGGCCGTTCCCAGTCCATGCATCAGAAAAGGCCCGAGCCCCAGCACGCCCCAGGTTTTTCCAGCTGCGTGCAATGCGGCCTCTGAATTTCCCAGCGTCCCGGCGAACGATGCGCCTACGAGCGCGAAGGCGATCGCGGTCACCGACCAGAGGGCCAGATAGCCCAAAAGCGCCTGCGCCGCCGAGCGTGACCGCGCCAGCCCGGTATTGACGAGCGCCACGCCGGCAATGGCCAGGGGCGCAAGCAGAAGGAGCGCAAGCGTGAAGGCGAAGACCGTCTCGCTCATTGCCGCGGGCGTCATGGGAGCGGCAGGATTCATGGGCGGCTGGCTCCCTTGGCGGGCATGTGGCCGCGCACCGCTACCACCAGGCCCATCGCCTCCACGGCCACACCGCAGATTACAAACGCCAACCGCCGCGTGGGATCGGGAAACAGCACCAGCGCGGCGAGCGTGAGCAGGAATCCGGCTGGCATCACCAGCAATCCGGCATACTTCATGGGCTTCCTCTTCCTGAAGGCCTTACGCGGGTGCGGTGCCGGCCGCGTTGGCGGCCAAAGCAACCACCAGGGCCGAAACGCGAGTCCCGCGCAGTGAGATGTTGCTGAGAGCGATGGTTACGCTCCTATGAATTCTAAACGATCCATTGCGAAGGGATGGCGCGGCTCCGGAGGGCGGCGAATGACGATTCACACTGTGGGAGCGGCGGACGGGCCTTTATAAACTCTTTTCATGCGGCACGAAATAATGAAGTGTGCAGATTACTACTGACCGCGCCCGCAGGCTGGTTCCGCTGATTCTCGGCATCGTCACGCTCGCTGGCGTGGTGCTGCTCTTTTTTCAGGATGCTGCTCCGCGGCTGCTTCCCGTCGGAAGTCACGAGGTTCTCGCCGCGTTTTCCCTGGCGATGATCGCCCTTGCCTACATGGTTTTTCAGTTGCTGCATCGTCCCCCTATGGCGGAACTGGTCAAAACCATTCTCTTGGCGGCGGCCTTTCTTTTCTGGGCGGCGAACCAGTTTTGGTCGAACCTTCCCCAGGCATCGCTGTTCAACGACATTGCCATCGGGCTATTTGTCCTGGATGTGTTCTTTGTGATCGCGGGCTGGCCGTCGGGGTCGAACGAAAGCTTACTGGACGACTGCTGCGGGAGCAGCGCGCATCGGTGCAGTTGCGGGTGTGACTGTTGCGATGGGCGGGGCTGATCTTAAGTATCGGTTGGAGTCTCGGACCAACGATTCCGGGGCGCGTAGCCGCAGAGCCAATTCAACGCTTTGTGCCGCTCCATCGCAATCGATGTCAGTTGGCCCAACTCATCTTCTGAAACCTCGTGAAATGCCTTGCCGAAGACCGGAAAGTCGCCCCCGATCGGTTGGGCAAAGATACCATCTTCAGCCGCTTTCTCCGCTGTCATCCCGATGATTTTTGCCATGGGCGTCCCGTCTGGAAGAGCTTCGGGAATCTCTCCAGTTGCAAGGAGACTGTGTGTCCGGCAGCGCCAGTGCCACAGCTCCGCCCAATCGCGCTGCTTCTCGATTTCCGATTGCGGTCGAAGCACGGCTCGCTGAGTCGCATCCCGGAGCAGATCCGCTCCGGACCTCTTGTCCGATTGGAGGTCGTACTGCTGATCGTAATCAGGGATCTGCTTCTTGTGTCCCAAAGCCCACAGCAGGCACATGATGGACTCCGCCATCCAACTCGCGTTGATGCGTTGCCGCATGGTTGTCTCAAAAATGCCCGCGTTCACGAACCCCTGCTCGGACTCGTCCATTTCTTCCCAGAGGCCTGCGCTGCGAAGCTTGTCCCGTTGCTTACTAAACATCTCCTCGCAACCGCTGGCGAGCTTTGCCTTTTCACCTTCCATCGACGGCGAGTCAAAACGCGCGAGCACGACTTCAGGCGGTGTCGCAAGCGCCTTGATAAAAATGTGAAGCAGGATGGACGCGCGCCTCTTGACGGCTATTGCGTCTGGCGGCGTCGGTTGCTTTTCTTCGATTTGCGGCATAGCGACAAATTAGCACTTCCAGGGGGTCGGGCTGCTCGCTGATAGCGTGCCAAGGTGCGGGCAACGCCGCCATCGCCGCTGCTATCATTCCCTCAGTGCAACCGGAACAATTTACTTATCCGCCCTTGAGCGAACCGCTCATGGAAGCCTATGGTGGCGCATTCGAGTGCGTCTTTGTGCTTCTGCATCCCTTCGTGCGCGTGCCTGCGGAACTGGCCTGGAGCGCGACGCATCGGTATCCCGGCGACGCCGAGATCGCGACGCGCGGCGAGAAAGTCACGTGGACCGAAGTCGCGGCGCGTACGAGCATGAAATCCTGTGCGCGCATCAACCAGGCGCTGCTCACGTCCATCGGTTCGCTCGCCGATCACGTTGCCGACCCCGCCGGCCGCGACGAATTGCAGCGTTTTCTCGAATCTCAACCAATCTGGATGCCTGTCGAAGGCCGCTTCGAGCCGCTTCTGCAGTCCGACTTGCTTCACATTTTTGCGGAGGCGGGAGCGGACGAGCTCATTTTTGTTCCCGAATTTCCGAACTCCGATCCCGTGGTGCGGCTGCCGCTGGCTGGCCTGCGCAATGGGGAGATTTCATTTCCCCCGCACGGAACTCTTCTCGCCCCCGACCATTCCTTCCTGTTTACGGTCGATTGGGACAGTTTCTTTACCCTCTTCTACGGCTCCCGCTCCTTCGTGGCGCGCGTTGCCGCCGGATTGAACCTCGAAGGCTTCTTCGCCACGGCCAACACGGAGCACGCCTGGTACAACTACTCTTTCGGCTGCGCCACCGTCACGCTTTCGCCTGAGCATTGGCAGACGGCGTGAGGCGTCCCGGTCCTCCAATGCGGCGCCAGATGCATCACCAATCGAATCCTCTGGCGCGACCTGGATTCGGCATGATATTTTTCTTGTGAACATCCCAACTTCTGGTACGTAAGCGCCAGAAGAGCGGTGTTGCTTTCCTCAGAATCGCGTTTGTCACAAGGGGTTTTCTTTTCAGCGGATTGCCTTCACGTTTCCCACATATTTTTTTCGTATTTTTCGCGCAACTCCTGTGCTGCGAACGGCCCACGTGCGTTATATTGAGATTTCGGGCTTCCCTGCCCCCTCCAGCACAGCTTTATCGAAGAGCGTTTCTTGTACACCACCCATGTGACCGCCAGCACACGCGGCGCATGTACAACGACAGTCAAATCGGGATTCGTTCATGGCGCAAATCTTCGACCGCAGCTCCAATGCACTGGCTCGCATGAGCCTGGTGTTGACGGGGTTGATCGTCATTGCTTTGGGGGTCACGCTCGACCAACTGCAGCGCTCGCCGTGGGTCACGCGGCAGGGGCAGCGTGCGGAGCAGCCGGTTCCCTTCAGTCACAGGCACCACGTCCAGGGTCTCGGCCTGCAATGCCAGTACTGTCACACGACCGTGGAGAAATCGAGCTACGCCGGCATTCCGCCCACGCGCACCTGCATGAACTGTCACGCGCAGATCTGGACCAATGCCCAATTATTGGAACCCGTGCGCCAGAGCTGGTACACCGGCCAGTCCATTCCATGGATCAAGATTCACGACCTTCCTGACTTCGTCTACTTCAGCCACGAAATTCACGTGAACAAGGGCATCGGCTGCGAAAGCTGCCACGGCCGCGTGGACGAGATGCCGCTGATGTATGCGCAGAACACTTTGCAAATGGAATGGTGCTTGGATTGCCACCGCAATCCGGCCAAGAATCTGAGGCCCACGAGCGAGATTTACAACATGGCCTGGGAGGCCCCAAGGGAAGATAAGCCCGTGTGGTGCGCGGCGGCAGACAAGGCCGGCGTGCCCACGGCGCAAAGCGTGAGCTGCACGCAGAAGGATCCGGGCTCGGCCAGCCCCGAGATGGCTTCGATTGCGCAGCCCGCCGCTGGCGTAAAGGGGTTGGCGGGCGATGTTGCCGCCACGATGCCTCCGGTTGCTCCGGCTTATCAGAAGTTCACCAGCCAGGAGGACATGGGCAAATTCCTGGAGGTCCACTACAACATTCGCACCCCGAAAGACCTGACCAGCTGCGAGGTGTGCCACCGATGAGCAGCGAGATGAAAGAAAAAATGACTCTCGATCAGGTTCGCGCAGAGCTGAAGGGCGCAAAGGGCAAGAAGTACTGGCGCTCGCTCGACGAGTTGGCCAATACGCCCGAGTTTCAGGCTGCGGTAGAGCGTGAATTTCCTTCTTCGGCGCAGGAGTGGGTTGATCCCGTTTCGCGGCGCGGCTTTATGAAACTGATGGGCGCGTCGATGGCGTTAGCAGGACTCGCCGGCTGCACCAAGCAGCCCGACGAGCCGATTTATGGGTACGTGAAGGCGCCGGAAGATCTGGTTCTCGGCAAGCCCATGTACTTTGCCACGGCGCATCCCTTCGCGACTGGTGCCGTACCGCTTCTGGTCAAGTCAGACGAGTTCCGTCCTATCAAAATCGATGGAAATCCCGAGCATGCCTACAATCACGGCGGCTCCGATCCCTATTCGCAGGGGACTTTGCTTGACTTGTACGATCCCGACCGCTCGCAGCACGTTACCTATAAAGGCGAGGGCCGCGAGTGGCAGGAATTTGCCGAAGCTTTCCGCGACAAGGTGGTCTCGACCAACGACGGAACCGGCATCTACTTCCTGAGCGCCGCAATCACCTCGCCCACGCTGGCGCGGCAGTGGAAGGAAGTCCAGGCCGCGTTCCCAAAGGCGGTTCTCGTTCAATATGACCCCGCGATTGCAGGGACGTTCCTTGAAAAAGGGCTGAACGTTCAGTACGACCTGAGCCAGGCCGACGTGATTGTCTCGCTCGACGCCGATTTTCTCTCCGGTGCGAGCTATCCCGGTTTTCACAAATTAGTCCGCGATTACGCCACCCGCCGCAAGCAGCCGGAAAACGGCATGAACCGGCTGTACTCCATCGAGAGTACGACCACAACGACCGGCATGAAGGCGGAGCATCGCCTCGGACTGCGCGCCAGCGAGATTCCGGCCTTCGCTGCGGCATTGGCGCAAGCGGTCGGCGTTTCGAATGTGACTCCGTCCGCGTACGCGTGGACCGCCGATCAGCAAAAGTTCCTCGCCGCGCTCGCGAAAGACCTGAAAGCCAACGCAGGCAAGTGTGCCGTGATTCCGGGACTCTACCAGGATCTCTCGGTGTACATGCTGGCGCTCGCCATCAATAACGCGCTCGGCAACGTGGGCAAGACGGTTTTCGTCAGTTCCGAGCCGGCGATTCCGCTGCCCAGTGATCAGCTTGGCGATTTCAAGTCGCTGGTTGCGGATCTCAACGCGGGCAAAGTCGACTGGCTCGTCATTCTCAATGCCAATCCGATCTACGACGCGCCCGTCGATCTCGATTTCGCAACGGCCTTCAACAAGGCCAACACGGTTGCGCACCTCGGCAGCCACTACGATGAAACCGGCCAGTTGTCGCACTGGCACATTCCCTCCGCGCACTATCTTGAGTCGTGGTCGGACGCGCGGGCTTATGATGGCACGATTTCCGTTGTGCAGCCGATGATCGATCCGCTTTATGGCGGCCACTCGGCGCATCATGTGTTCCAAACGTTGCTCAACGAGCCGATGCTGAGCCCGTACGATGCGGTACGCGAGACCTGGAAGACGGTCATCAAGGGCGATTTCGAAACCGGCTGGCGCAAGGCGCTGCATGACGGCTGGATTGCGGATACGATCCCGAGCGGGCCGCCAAAGGCCGGCGGCGCACCTTCTGTCGGTTCAATTCCCACGCCCACTCCTAAGGATTCGATCGAGGTCATCTTCCGGCCCGATCCGAACGTCTACGACGGCCGCTGGGCCAACGTGGGCTGGCTTCAGGAGCTGCCCAAGCCGGTCACCAGCCTGAGCTGGGACAATGCCGCCATCGTCTCCGGAGCCACGCTCACGAAGTGGAACCTCGAAGAAGACGACATTATCGAAATCAGCGTGGGCAACGGCCGCGTGAAGGCGCCGGTCATGGTTGCGCCCGGCCATCCCGATAATTCCATCACTGTCTATCTCGGCTACGGCCGCGAGGTGGGCCGTGTAGGCGGCGGCGCAGGCTTCAATGCCTATCTGATTCGCAACACCTGGGCGCCGCTCCATGCCACGGGCTCCGTGCGCAAGATTGAAGGCAAGTGGGGCATCGCCATCACCAAGAGCCACTACCAGGATCACCGCGGCGAGGCTTTCGGGCAGCCCAAGGGCCAGGACAACAATTCGCTCGAAGCCGATGAGGCGATCGGCGAGCGCGGCATCATCCGCTACGCTTCGCTTGAAGAGTTCAAGGCTAATCCGAACTTTGCGCACGAGGGCGAAGGCCGCGAAACACCGACCGACGACACTTCCATGTTCCCCAACTGGGAATACAACGAGGCCAACTCATGGGCCATGTCCATCGACATGAACAGCTGCACGGGCTGCAACGCATGCATCGTGAGTTGTTACGCGGAGAACAACATCGCCGTGGTGGGCAAGCAGCAGGTGCGGATCGGCCGCAACATGCAGTGGCTGCGCATCGATAGTTATTTCGAGGGCGACCTGTCCGCGCCGCGCGCGCACTTCCAGCCCATGGCCTGCCAGCACTGCGAAAACGCTCCCTGCGAGCAGGTTTGCCCGGTAGGCGCCACCGTGCACACGCCGGAAGGCCTGAACACCATGGTCTACAACCGCTGCGTGGGTACTCGCTATTGCTCTAACAACTGCCCTTATAAGGTGCGGCGGTTCAACTTCCTGCTCTACAGCGATTACGAAACTGAAAGTTTGAAATTGATGCGCAATCCCGACGTGAGCGTGCGCTCGCGGGGCGTGATGGAGAAGTGCAGCTACTGCATCCAGCGCATCTCGGCGGCCAAGATTACGGCCGACAAGGAGAACCGCACGATTCGCGACGGCGAAATCGTGACCGCCTGCCAGCAGGCTTGCCCCGCGAGCGCGATCACCTTCGGCAACAAGAACGACAAGGAAAGCAAAGTTTCCAAGCTGCGCGCGCAACAGCGCAGCTATCAGGTGATTGCCGACATCAACACGCGGCCTCGGACGACTTACGTGGCCGAAGTTTTGAATCTGAACCAGGAACTCGAAGAGTCGCCGGTGGAGCACGCGCCGGCCAAGGGTTGAGCAGCCGATGGCGACCAAAGAAATAAAACCCGCTGACCAATGGGTCGATCCCGCGACCGGAGAATTTCGCGTGGTCGCGCCCGGCCAGACCTTCCGGTCGATTACCGAGAAGATCGTGCGCATCGTGCTCACGCCGCACACGCCGATGGGTTGGTTTGCTCTCTTCACCTTCGCAGGCGGCGGCGCAACCGTGCTGCTCACTGCAATCACCTGGCTCTTCCTGAAGGGCGTCGGAATCTGGGCTATTACGCAGCCAGTGGCCTGGGGATTCGCCATTATCAATTTCGTCTGGTGGATCGGTATCGGCCATGCCGGCACGCTGATCTCTGCGATTCTGCTGCTCTTCAAACAGACCTGGCGTAACGCCATCAGCCGCTTTGCAGAAGCGATGACGATCTTTGCCGTGGTCTGCGCCGGCATGTTTCCGCTGATTCACGTAGGGCGCCCCTGGTTGGGTTACTGGATGTTGCCGTTGCCCTACACTATGAACATCTGGCCGCAGTTCCGCTCGCCGCTGGAGTGGGACGTGTTCGCGGTTTCCACGTACGCCACGATTTCGGTGGTGTTCTGGTATATCGGCATGGTGCCCGATCTGGCCACCTTCCGCGATCGCTCGGAAAGCAAATTTGCGCAGTATTTCTATGGCCTGATTTCGCTGGGCTGGCGCGGCTCGGTGCGCCACTGGATGCGCTACGAGACAGCATCGCTGCTGCTCGCGGGCCTGGCCACGCCTCTCGTGCTTTCGGTACACACCGTCATCAGCTTCGATTTCGCGGTGGCCGTTCTGCCCGGATGGCACACCACCATCTTCCCGCCCTACTTCGTCGCCGGCGCTATCTATTCGGGATTCGCCATGGTGCTCACCCTGGCCATTCCGCTGCGCAAGTTCTATCACCTGGAGTCGCTGGTGACGGAGCGCCACATCGACAACATGGGCAAAGTGATGCTGGTAACCGGCTTCATCGTCGGCTACGGCTACGGCATGGAGGCCTTTATGGCCTGGTACTCAGCCGACCACTGGGAGGCATTCGCTTTCTGGAATCGAGCCTTCGGTCCCATGGGCTGGGCCTACTGGGTGCTGATCGCAAGCAACCTGGTGATTCCGCTAACGACGCTGTGGTCGCGCAAGCTGAGAACCAACATCCCATTCATGTTCTTCATTTCGATTGTCGTGAATACGGGCATGTGGTTTGAGCGCTTCGTCATCATTGTGACCAGCCTCTACCGCGACTTCTTGCCCTCATCGTGGGGAACGTATCGCGCCACCAAATGGGACTACATGACCTTCGTGGGAACGTTGGGCTTGTTTACCTTCCTGTTCCTGTTGTTTGTGCGCTTCCTGCCCATGATTCCCATGAACGAAATTCGCATGATTCTGCCGCAGGCCAAGATCAAGCCGAAGGCCACGGTGGAGGCGGGAGACTGATGCCGTCCTCCAATTGCAACAAGTCGAAGACGCGGACCTCAAGTGGCATTTTCCTCAAGAAAATGCCACCGTTGACCCTGCTTGCAAGGGCAAGTGAATTGGAGGGACGGCACTGATATGCCTGCACGCGAAGGAGTGTACGGCCTACTGGCCGAATTCGAGACCCCCGGCGATCTGGTGAGAGCCGCGCAGCAGGCGCGCCAGGATGGCTGGCGGCGCATGGACTGCTATACGCCGTACCCGGTGGAAGAAGCGGCCGAAGCCATCGGCTTCCATCGCAACAAGGTGCCGCTCTTGACGCTCATCGGCGGACTGATGGGCGGCGCGGCCATGTTCACGCTCGAGGTCTGGGTCTCGGTGCTCGCTTATCCGCTCAACATCGCAGGGCGGCCCATGTATTCGTGGCCGGCTTTCATTGTGCCCGCCTACGAGTGGACCATTCTCTGGGCCGGCCTTTCCGCCGCATTCGGCATGCTGGCGCTCAATGGCCTGCCGTCGCTTTATCATCCGTTATTTAACGCGCCCAACTTCCGCGACGGCGCGACCACGGATAAATTTTTCCTCTGCCTCGAAGCGCTCGATCCAAAGTTTGATCGCGCGGAAACCAAGGCCTACCTGGAAAAGTTCCAGCCGAGTTCGATTGTGGAGGTGGAGTACTGATGAGCCACCTCAAAAACAGGGAACAGGGAACAGGGAACGGGGATCAGGTTGCTGTGCCGAACAATCGTTTACACCGGATTGCGGGCGCAGCGGCGCTTACAGCATTTCTCCTCGTCGCCGGCTGCCGGCAGGACATGCAGGACCAGCCCAAGATGGTTTCGCAGCGGGGCTCCGATTTCTTCGCCGACCATCGCGGCGCGCGTCCGCAGGTTCTGGACACCGTGGCCCGCGGCCAGCTTCACGAAGACACGTACTTCTACACCGGCGTGGTGCAGGGGCCGAATGGTTACAGGCAGGAACTCGACCAGATGCCCTCCGAGATTCCGGTGACGATGGAAGTGCTCCAGCGCGGCCAGGAACGCTTCAACGTCTACTGCACGCCCTGCCACTCGCGCGTGGGCAATGGATTGGGCGAGATCGTCCAGCGCGGATTCAAGCCCGCCGCCAATCTTCACGATCAGGTGCGCCTGTCGCAGCCGCTTTCCCACTACTTTTACGTGATGACGCACGGCTACGGCGCCATGCCCGACTACTCGGCACAATTAACGCCATCTGATCGCTGGGCGGTCGCGGCGTACATCCGCGCCCTGCAGCTCAGCCAGGCGGCCACGGCAAAAGATGTGCCTGCGGGCACCCAGGTCAGGAACCTCAAAGACGTTGCTACCGGCGAAGGGCATCCGGAGTACGCGCAGCCCTGGCCCCTGCCGGAGACGGGGATCCAGGCCTACAAGCCCATCGCCAGCCAGGGAACGCCGGGCATGGCTCCGGCTTATCCCGCGGATCCTGCGATTTCGATTCCCAGGACGGCTCCGCCTGCTGCGGGGAAGAAGTGAAAGGGAACAGGGACTATGGGATTAGGGACTGGAAAACATGAAGTAACCGAGTAAGGAAACAGGACGAACGCACATGGATAAGGTTCACAACCCGCACGCCGAGCAACTTCCCTCCGGGCTTCCGTCGAGCTTGGCCGCGCCGGCATTTGTCGACGCCTGGAAGTCTCGTGCGCTCGTGATCGGAGCAATCTTCGCCGTGATCGCCGTGATCCTGGGATTCCTGGGCCAGGCGCAGGACGGTCTTGGCTGGGATCACTTCCTGCGCGCCTGGACGCTTGGCACCATGTGGACCTGGGGTCTCTGCGTTGGCGGCCTGGCTCTCCTGATGGTGCAGTACTGCTCCGGCGGCAAATGGGGATTGTTGCTCCGGCGTCCGCTGGAAGCCCTCAGCCGCACCCTGCCGGTCGTCTTCGTCTACTGGCTGGTGGTGGCGTTGTTCATGAAGCGGCTCTACCTGTGGGCGCAATTCCCCACTGTGAGCGACACCGCGACCGCGCTCAAGAATGGCGTCATCACGGAAATCCAGGCCCACTGCATCGACTTCAAGCGCCCCATGCTGAATGTGGACATGTTTTGGGGTGTAAGTTTGCTTTGCTTCGCCATCTGGGCCTACTACGCGATGCGCCTCAACGCGCTCGCCCTCAAGCGCGACTCCGACGTGCCGGAGAACACGCCTCTCTGGATCAAGAAATTTGAGAACATCAGCGGCCCCGGCATCCTTCTCTACGCCTTCACCATGACGGCCTGCGCCATCTACTGGGTGATGTCGATGGATGTTACCTGGTTCTCCTCGGTCTACGGACTGCTGTTCCTGGTGGGCCAGGGCTACCTGGTGCTGGCCTTCTCGATCATCGTGGCCATCTCGCTCTCTCGCGCCGAGCCTTTCAAGACCATCCTCCGCCAGACCGAGCAGCACGATCTGGGCAAGCTCGCCTTTGCTTTTGTGATGCTCAACATCTATCTGAACTTCGGCCAGTTCCTTATCATCTGGTCCGGCAATCTGCCCGGCGAGATCAACTGGTACCTGGATCGCATCCGCGGCAGCTGGGGCATCGTCATCACCCTCGACTTCCTCTTCCACTGGGTGATTCCGTTCACCATGCTGCTCTCGCGCGACCTCAAGCGCAACAAGAAGCGCCTGCTCCGCGTCTGCCAGTGGATGGTGTTTGCGCGCGCCTTCGACATGTTCTGGCTCATCGAGCCCAACTTCAAAGACGCGGCGCGCAATCTTCACTTCAGCTGGGGAATTCTTGAGTACATTGCCGTGCCGGGCGCGCTGTTCTGTTTCTGGCTGGCCTACTTCTGTGTCGTTCTGAAGAAGCGGCCGCTGGTGCAAGTCAACGATCCGCACCTGGCGGAGATTCTGGAGCCTGAACATGCCCACGCATAACGAATCCGGGCCTAACGAACACGGGCGTAACGTATTCGAAAAGCCGGAGCGGCACGAATTCCCGGAGAAAGTTGACGCCTCGCTGGGCTATGAGCTGAGCGACGTCGGCGTCACGGGCATTGTGGTGTTTGTCCTCTCGCTGTTCATCTTTGTCGCGGTCTGCGGAGTGCTCTGCTACGGCATCGGCAAGGTGATTAACGCGCGCATGAACAAGGAAGACGGGCCCAACAGCAAGTGGACGCAGACCGTCGATGTGCGCCAACTCGGCAACATGCCGTCGAGCCCCGAATTGCAGAACAAGATAGCCGAGATTACCCAGACCTTCCCCACGCCCCGGGTCCAGACCGACGACGGCAATCAGGACATCGCCGACCTGCACGCGCGCGAAGATCTGCTGCTCTCGAATTACACCTGGGTCGATCAGTCAAAGGGCACGATCAGAATTCCCATCGAACGCGCCATGGAAATGATTGTGCAGCAGGGATTGCCCGTGGCCAAGCCCGTGCAAACGCAGGCGGAGATGACCGGCGACAGCACGCCAACTGTCACCGCGCCGCTGACCAATGGCTTTGCGCGCACTGCGTTCGAACAGGATGAAGCGGAGCAGGAAGCTACGGTGAAAGCCGAGCAGACCGCGAAGTAAGAAACAGGGAACAGGATTCCCCCTCGCAGAATTCGGAATCCAGGTTTTGTATCAGGGCACGGCTTCAGCCGCGCCGATGAGGTTTCAAGAAAAGAAGGGGCTTTAGCCCCTGAAGGATTTGAGCGGTGAAGTCAGGAAGCACAATTCGGAGCACGTCGCACGCAGCGGCTATCAGCCTCGCGAGCGCGATTGTGCTTTGTCTTGCCGCTCCGGCGCTCTCCGCGCAGGTCTCCGCCTACGGCGACAAGCAAGCCGGCCAGCGCAACGACCAGCCGCCGTCGATTACCAACGGCATTCATATCGACCAGCATCTCAACATGCAATTGCCGCTCAATCTCACATTTACCGACGACGCGGGCAAGCAGGTGGCGCTAGCCAGCTACTTCGGCAAGAAGCCGGCCATCCTGGCTTTGGTCTACTACCAGTGCCCCATGCTTTGCTCTGAAGAGCTCAACGGCCTCACCAGCGCTCTCGAGATGGTGCGCTACGTCCCCGGCAAAGACTTCAACATCATCGTGGTCAGCATTGATCCCAGCGAGGGCACGGATCTGGCCGCGGCCAAGAAGCGCACCTACCTCAAGCGCTACGGCCGCCCTGAAACTGCCGACGGATGGCATTTTCTTACCGGCACGCAGGCCAACATCGACGCGCTGACAAAAGCAGTTGGTTTTGGCTACGTCAAGATTCCCGGCCCTGACGGCAAGCTGACGCAGTTCGCGCACGCCAGCTCGATCCAGATCGTCACTCCGGAGGGCAAGCTCGCCCAGTACTACATGGGAGTCGAGTACTCGCCCAAGGACATGCTGCTGGGCCTGGACGAAGCTTCTTCCAATCGCATCGGCTCGCCGGTCGACAACATTCTTACCTACTGCTACCACTACAACCCTGAATCCAACACGCACGATCTCATCATTGCGCGCGTGATTCAGTTGGGAGGCTTTCTCACCGTCGTGCTTTTGGGCGGATTCATGCTGATCATGTTCCGCCGCGATTTCAAGCACAGCAACGATTGGCACGACAAGCATCAGCGCGCAGTAAAAAAGGTGAACGGATAACGGAATGGACCATATCAGCCCAGTACTCTGGCAGTTTCTCCGCAAGTGGTTGGAGCACTTCTCGCTCTTCCCGCCGGAGGCATCCACGGTTGCGCCCGAGTCGGACGCGCTCTACTTCTTCATGGTGCTGGTCAGCCTCATCGGCTTGACCCTCGTGGTGCTGCTGATTGTGGCCTTCTCCATCCTGTACAGCAAGAAGCGGCATCCGAAGGCAGTGCAGATCGAGGGCTCCACGCTGCTTGAGGCCACCTGGACCATCATTCCTCTGGGCCTGTTCCTGATCATGTTCGTGTGGGGCGCGTTGCTTTACTTCCGCATCTACACGCCGCCGGCCAACGCCATGAATATCTACGTGGTGGGCAAGCAATGGATGTGGAAGGCGGAGCATCCCGGAGGCCAGCACGAAATCAACATGCTGCACGTGCCCGTGGGACGCCCGGTACAGATCACGCTCATCTCGCAGGATGTGTTCCACAGCTTTTCTATCCCCGCGTTCCGCGTCAAACGCGAGGCCATTCCGGGCCGCTACACTACGGTCTGGTTTCAAGCCACAGAAACCGGGACCTTTCACCTTTTCTGCACCCAGTACTGCGGCACCGACCACTCGGAGATGATCGGCGAAGTGATCGTGATGACGCCCGACGACTTCAGGAAGTGGCTGGCGAGCTCCACCAGCGGCAATTCGCTGGCGCAAAATGGCGAGCGGCTGTTTGCGAGCCTCAGTTGCAACGCCTGCCACAATGCGCGGCCCGACGCGCGCGGGCCCAGCCTGGCTAATGTTTATAACTCACGGCTCGCGCTATCCAGCGGCCAGACGGTCACCGCCGACGATGCCTATATCCGCGACGCCATTCTGAACCCGTCGCAGCACATTACGCAGGGCTATGCGCCCATCATGCCCACCTACCAGGGACAAATCAGCGAAGAAGGCGTGATCGCCCTGGTGGAATACATCAAGAATCTCGATTCCGATTATCGCGTTCAGCAAACTCTCAACACCACCGACTTGCTTCCTGGATCTGAAGGCGGCAAACCGGCGGCCGGGGCCACGGCGCCCGCGCCGCAGAAGGAGGTCAAGCCATGAGCGCTGCCACCATCGTCGCTCTTCCCGATCAATCCACGGCCAGGATCCCCAAGATGAACTTCCTGACCAAGGAGAACGGCCTGCTCAGCTGGCTGCTGACCGGCGATCACAAGCGGATCGCCACGCTTTACCTGGTCTCGATCACGTTCTTTTTCTTTATCGGCGGCGCGCTGGCGGGTCTCATCCGCCTGGAACTGCTTACGCCGCAGACCACCCTGATGGCTGCCGACACCTATAACAAGGTGTTCACCATGCACGGCGTCATCATGGTGTTCTTTTTCCTCGTTCCGTCGGTGCCCGCCACCATCGGCAATTTCCTCATTCCCATGATGGTCGGCGCCAAAGACCTGGCACTGCCCAAGATCAACCTGCTGAGCTGGTATCTCTACGTAATCGCCGGCTGCATGGCCATCTACACCATGGCCGCTGGCGGCGTCGACACGGGCTGGACCTTTACCACCCCGCTCTCGACGCACTACCTGAATACCCACGTTATTTCGACGGGTCTGGCAATTTTCGTCGCCGGCTTCAGCTCCATCTTCACGGGCCTCAACTTCATCGTCACTATCCACAAGATGCGCTGCCCGGGCATGACCTGGTTCCGGCTGCCGCTGTTCGTGTGGTCCAATTACGCAGCCTCGATCCTGATGGTGCTGGGCACGCCGGTTCTGGCCATCACCCTGGTGCTGGTCGTTCTTGAGCGCACCATGCACATCGGCGTCTTCGATCCCGCCTTTGGCGGCGACCCGATTCTCTTCCAGCATTTGTTCTGGTTCTACTCGCATCCCGCCGTTTACATTATGATTCTGCCCGGCATGGGGGTCATCTCCGAGGTGGTTTCCACCTTCAGCCGCAAGCGCGTGTTTGGATATACAGCCGTCGCGTTCTCCTCGGTCGCCATCGCCGTCTTCGGCTTCTTCGTCTGGGCCCACCACATGTTCATCATGGGCATCTCCAACTATGCGGCGCTCATCTTCTCGCTGCTCACCATGCTGGTCGCGGTGCCCTCGGCCATCAAAATCTTCAACTGGGCCTTCACGCTCTACAAGGGTTCCATCACCTTTGAGACGCCCATGCTCTACGCCTTCGGCTTCATGGGCCTGTTCACCATCGGCGGGCTGACCGGCGTCTTCCTGGGCACGACGGGCACCGACATTCACCTGACTGAGACGTACTTCATCGTCGCCCACTTCCACTTCGTCATGGTGGGCGGCATGTTGATGGCCTTCCTTTCTGGCATCCACTTCTGGTGGCCCAAGTGGACCGGCCGCATGTATCCGGAGAAGATTTCGCAGTTGGCCGCCGTGGTCACTTTCATCGGCTTCAACTTCACGTTCTTCCCGCAATTCATCCTCGGCATGCTGGGTATGCCGCGGCGCTACGCTGCTTACCCGCCAGAGTTCCAGGCGCTGAATGTCTTCTCTACCGCGGGCGCAACCATTCTTGGCATTGGCTATTTGCTGCCCATCATTTACCTCACATGGTCGCTCAAATATGGCGCCATTGCGGGTGACAATCCCTGGCAGGCCACCGGTCTCGAATGGCAGACGCAGTCGCCGCCGCTGACCGAGAACTTCCCTGAGACTCCCATCATGGATCACGAAGCCTACGACTACGAGTGGCTTGAGAAGATGCAGGAGAAAGAGGTGGCGAGTGTCGGATAGCACCGCAATCGCGAACGGCGCCGCGGCGGAAGCGCAGCACGAACACCCGCCGTATCAGCGCCATCATTTTGCCTCTGTCGAGCAGCAGGCAGACACCACCAACTTCGCCATGTGGCTCTTCCTGCTCACTGAAGTCATGTTCTTCGGCGGCCTGTTCACCGCCTACCTGATCATGCGCAACTGGTACTACCCGGCCTTTGTCGAAGCCTCGCACCAGTTGAACATCGGCTGGGGCACGGCCAACACGGGAGTTCTCATTATTTCCAGCTTCACGATGGCGATGGGCGTGTGGTCGGCGGAGATGCGGCGCAAGGGTCTGCTGGTGCTGTTCCTTTCGCTCACCTTTATCCTGGGCCTGGCCTTTCTCGGCATCAAGACCATCGAGTACCACGAGAAGTGGGAGAAGCATCACATCCCGGGCCTGCACTACAGCGAGCAGTCGTTCCTGAATCCCGCTTCGGACCCCGAGGTCCACAAGCTGTATCCCGGCGATCAGCCTCTCGCGCCCGACATGGCGGCCAAGACCGAGCTCTACTTCTTCCTCTACTTCGCCATGACCGGCATGCACGCCTTGCACATGATCATCGGCATCACGATATTGGGTTACATGATCTATCGCGCTCGCGCCGGAGCTTACACCACGGGCCACGTCACATACGTTGAGAATTTTGGCCTGTACTGGCACTTTGTCGACATCATCTGGATCTTCCTGTTCCCGCTGCTCTACCTGATCAGCAGGTACTCCTGAGAGGACACGCCCGCATGAGCGAGAACCAGCACGCCCACGAACCCGGCCACGAGCCGCACGAGCACGAGCATCACATCGTCCCGCCGACGGTCTACATCACCATCCTCGCCATCCTGCTGGTCATGACCGGGGTCACGGTGGGCGCGTCCTACATCGACATGGGCGTCTTCAATCCCATCGTGGCCATCGCCATCGGCGTCTTCAAGGCCACGCTGGTGGTGCTCTTCTTCATGCACGTCAAATACTCCACCAAGCTCACCAAGCTCACCGTCGGCGCCGGCATCTTCACCTTCCTCGCCCTCATCGGCATGACGCTGGCCGACTACATCAGCCGCGCCTGGGGGCGCTGGTAAAGCTGCTCCTCCCGCAACGGCCCGCCAGCCCGCACGTATCATCGGTTCCCGGAAGTATCATCCGTTCCCCAGACGTATCATCCGGTCATGGAGCCGCCAGCCGTGGCCACGCGTCCCAAGAAAGCTCGCAGTCAGCTCGCTGAGTCCGCCGTTCGCATCTTCGCGGCCAACGAGCGCATCAACCAGCTCCTCATCGAGCGTCTTGACCTCTCGGTCTGGACTGCGATATTGCCCGCGAAGCTGCCCGGCAA